>DASQVF010000352.1:0-5287 GCA_035640915.1 Propionibacteriaceae bacterium | reverse complement strand
GGCTACGGCCCGCCTCCGGACCCGCGGATCCGGCACCTGCTGATCACTCCCGACCCGGGGGTGATCGAGGTCAACGTGCACCCGACCGGCAGCTGGAGCGAGCTGGCCGAGCTGACCCGGACGCTGTACGGGCTGGCCCGCGAGTGCGGGCTCACCGCGGAGACGTTCGCCGTCGACGGGCGGCACTCCGGCACCGGTGGCGGCAGCCACCTGACCCTCGGCGGTCCGGAGCCCGGGCGGTCGCCCCTGCTGCACCGGCCCGACCTGCTGGTCAGCCTGCTCACCTTCTGGCAGCACCACCCGTCGCTGTCCTACCTGTTCTCCGGCCGCTTCGTCGGTTCCACCAGCCAGGCGCCCCGGGTGGACGAGGGCCGGCCGGAGACCCTGTACGAGCTGGAGATCGCCTTCGCCGAGATCGCCGAGCTGGCCGCCGCGGGCGCCCCCGAGCATCAGCCGTGGCTGCTGGACCGGGCGCTGCGGCCGTTGCTCGCCGACATCACCGGCAATCCGCACCGGTCGGAGTTCTGCATCGACAAGCTGCACAACCCCGATGCCCTGCGCGGCCGCCTCGGACTGCTGGAGCTGCGCGGCTTCGAGATGGCGCCGCATCCCGACATGGCCCTGGTCCAGGCGCTGCTGGTCCGCGCGCTGGTAGCGCGGTTCGCGGAGCAGCCGTACTCGGCGCCGCTGATCCGGTGGGGCACCGCGCTGCACGAGCGGTTCCTGCTGCCGCACTTCGCCCGGGCCGACCTGGCCGAGGTGGTCGCCGATCTACGGTCGCACGACCTGGAGGTCGATCTGGCCTGGTTCGACGTCTTCGCCGAGTTCCGCTTCCCGCTGGTCGGGGAGACCACGGTGAGTGGGGTCGGGCTGGAGCTGCGGTCGGCGGTCGAGCCGTGGAACGTGCTGGGCGGGGAGGCGTCCTCGGGGGCGACAGCGCGCTATGTCGACTCCTCCACCGAGCGGTTGCAGGTGCGAGTGACCGGTTTCACGCCGGTCCGGCACCTGTTGACCTGTAACGGGCGGCCCGTGCCGCTGACCGCGACCGGGACCCCGGGGGAGTACGTGGCGGGCGTGCGGTTCCGGGCCTGGCAGCCGTGGTCGGCGCTGCATCCCTCCCTGGAGATCGACTCGCCGCTGGGCTTCGACCTGATCGACCGGGCCAGCGCCGTGTCGCGGGGTGGGGCGACCTACCACGTCGTCCATCCGGGCGGACGCGCGTACGACGCTCCGCCGGTCAACGCGGCCGAGGCGGAGGCGCGGCGGGCCGAGCGGTTCGAGCCGGCCGGACGGACGACGGGAGTGGTCGACCTCGGGGCGCTGGACGCCGCGCTGGCCTGGCGGGCCGCCGAGCGGGACGACTATCCGGTCACGCTCGACCTCCGGCACCGCCGACCGTCGCAGTGGGGCCGCGGGTGACCGTCCTTCAGCGCTACCTCGCCGATCTTGCCGAGCCGCCCGACGCCGAGGAGGGCGCCTTCGACGAGCTCGCCGCGGCCGACGGATCCGCGCGGCCGGGCTGGTCCGGGCTGCTGGCTCAGCTCAGCGCGCTCGAGCCGGCCGACCTGGTCCGGGCCCAGCGGGAGGTCGCCCGGTTGCTGGAGGACGACAACGTCACCTACACCCCCAGTCCGACGTCGACGCTCTCCGTCGCCGACCCGCCCGACGCCGTAGCCCCCCGGCTCACCGAGCCACGGCCCTGGCGACTGGATCCACTCCCGCTGATCCTGGACGACCGGGAGTGGTCCAGCCTGGAGGCCGGCGTGGTGCAACGGGCCGAGCTGCTGAACGCGATCCTGGCCGACCTCTACGGTGCCCGGCGACTGCTGGCCCGGCGGACCATCCCCGCGGCCGCCGTGCTGGACCACGACGAGTACCTGCGCCCGGTGGTCGGCACCGAGGCACTGGCCGGCCAGCGGCTGGTGATCACCGCCGCGGACCTCGGACGGGACGCGACGGGGCAGTGGAAGGTGATCTCGGACCGCACCCAGGCCCCGTCGGGCGCGGGGTTCGCCATGCAGAACCGGCGGGTGGTGTCCCGGGTCCTGCCGGAGGTCTACCACTCGGCCAACCTGTACCGGCTGACCCCGTTCTTCTCGGCGCTGCGGCTGGCCCTGGTGGATGCGGCGCCGAGCAACGTGGAGGACCCGCGGGTGGTGGTGCTCAGCCCGGGCACTCACTCCGAGACCGCGTTCGACCAGGCGTTCGTCGCCTCGCTGCTCGGGTTCCCGCTGCTGGAGGGCAGCGACCTGACCGTCCGCGACGGCCGGGTGTGGATGCGCACGCTGGGCAAGCTGGAGCAGGTCGACGTGATCCTGCGCCGGGTCGACTCGACCTGGATGGACGCGCTCGAGCTGCGCCCCGGCTCGCGGCTGGGGGTCACCGGCCTGCTGGAGTGCGTCCGGCAGGGCACGGTGAGCGTGGTCAACACCCTCGGTTCAGGGGTGCTGGAGAACCCGGCGCTGCTGCCGTTCCTGCCGGACCTGTGCGAGCGGCTGCTCGGCGAGCCGCTGCGGCTGCCGTCGGTGGAGACCTGGTGGTGCGGCGATGGGAAGTCCCTCGGCCACGTGCTGGCCAACCTGGACCGGATCGTGGTCCGTCCGATCAGTCGCGGGAACGGCCGCAGCGTGGTCGGTGCCGCCTTGACCACCGAGCAGCGCGAGCGGTTGACCGCCAAGCTGAAGGCGGCGCCGCACCGGTTCGTCGGCCAGGAGGTGCTGTCGCTGTCCTCGGTGCCGACCTCCGAGGCGGACGCGCTGGTCCGCCGGAACCTGATCCTGCGAGCGTTCGCGGTGCGCAGCGGCGCGTCGTACACGGCGATGCTCGGCGGGCTGGCCCGGGTGACCGACGACCAGGGCGGCCGGCGTGCACCGCTGGTCACCGACCCCGGCGGCGGGTTGGCCAAGGACGTCTGGGTGGTCAGCCGGGAGCCGGTGGTCGCCGCCCGCATGGTGGCGCCGCGCGGCCGGGTGGAGGACGAGACCGGTCTGGTCACCGCGGGGTCGCCGTCGGTGGCCATGGTGCCGCGGGTGCTGTCCGATCTGTTCTGGCTCGGCCGGTACGCCGAGCGGACCGAGGACCTGCTCCGGCTCGTCCTGGCCACCCGCACGGTGGCCATCGAGACCGACTTCGACGTCCGTCCCGGTGGCCCGCTGCCGGAGCTGCTCGAGGCGATCACCCATGTGAGCACCACGTACCCCGGGTTCCTGCGAACCGGCGTGGCGATCATGCCCGAGCTGCGCGCCCTGCTGCTCGACCGACATCGGCCGGGAACGGTCGCCCAGTCGCTCAGCGCGCTCTCCCAGGCCGCCTCCGGCGTACGCGACCAGCTGTCCGACGACGTGTGGATGGTGCTGGCCGACATCGAGCGCGCGCTGGCCGCGCTGGCGGCGAACCCGTATGACGCCGGCCTGCAGCTCGTCGACACCGGGGAGCGGGTGCTGTCCGGGCTGCTCGCAGTGGCCGGGATCGCCGGCGAGAACATGGTGCGCGACTCGGGCTGGTATCTGCTCGACTGCGGCCGTGGCCTGGAGCGGGCGCTGCAGGTGGTGGCGTTGCTGCGGGTCACCCTGACCCGGGTCCGGCCGCCGGAGGTGGAACGGCTGGTGAGCGATGCGGTGCTGACGGCGTCGGAGTCGATCCTCACCTTCCGGCGCCGCTACCGCGGCCGGACCGGCGTGGAGGCGGTCGGCGAGCTGTTGGTGACCGACGTCGCCAACCCGCGGTCGGTGGCCTACCAGCTGCGCCGGATGCTGACCGACCTGCGGGCCCTGCCCAACACCTCGCCGACCGCCCGCCCGGTGCGGCTGCTGGACGGCCTGACCGAGACGGTCCGGGGTGCCGACCTGGCCGCCTTCGCCGAGGCCCAGGACGGCCGGCGACCGGAGCTGGATGCCTTCCTCGTCGGACTGCAGGAGCAGCTGCGCTCGCTGTCGGAGGCGATCCGCGACCAGTACCAGCGCCTCGCCCCGAGCCCCCGGCCGCTGTTCGACGTGGAGTGAGGGCGATGGCGACCTACCGGATCGAGCACACCACCACCTACACCTACGACGGGGAGGTGACGGGCAGCTACGGCCAGTTCCACCTGCGGCCGCGGGACCTGCCGTGGCAGACCTGTCTGGCCCACGAGATCGTCGTCGATCCGCAGCCGGCCGACCTGTTCCGGCACAGCGACCTCTACGGCAACACCCACTCCTACTTCCACGTGACGACACCGCACACCGCGCTGCGGGTCACCGCGGTGAGCATGGTGCAGGTGGACCGGCCCGAGCTGGACGAGACGGCGCTGGCCCAGCCGTGGGAGCAGGCGCGGCCGAGCGTCCGCCCCGAGGAGCCGGACGCGTGGGAGGCGGCCGACTTCACGTTCGCCTCGCCGTACGTGGAGATTCCCGAGGGGATCGAGGACTACGCCCGGGAGTCGTTCCCGGCCGGGCGGCCGATCGGTGAGGCAGCGGTGGACCTGATGCAACGGGTGAACTCCGACTTCACCTACAAATCCGGGTCCACCTCGGTGAGCACCAAGGTCGGCACCCTGCTGGGCAACCGGACGGGGGTGTGCCAGGACTTCGCCCACTTCATGATCGCCGCGCTGCGCTCACTCGGGCTGGCCGGCCGCTATGTCAGCGGCTACCTGGCCACCCGGCCCCCGGTCGGCCGGCCGCGGCTGGTCGGCGCCGACGCCAGTCACGCCTGGGTTGGCTGCTGGGTGCCCGGCGCCGGCTGGCTCTACCTGGACCCCACCAACCGGCGGGTCATCGACGAGTCCCACGCCACCGTTGCCTGGGGCCGGGACTACGGCGACGTCCCCCCGGTCAAGGGCGTAATCTTCACCGAGGCGAAGAAGTCGGAGATGAAGGTCTCCGTCGACATGGCCCCCGCCGCCTGACTCGGCCCCCGCCGCCTGACTCGGCCCCCGCCGCCTGACTCGGCCCCGTCCCCGCTCCCTCGCCTCACTTCCCCTGACTTTCGACCCCGCGTTTCACCTCGGCCCGGCGTGTCCCGCAGGGGGCACCCGACTGGCGGCACATTCTCAGGTGTCCACAGGCGTGCTCTGTTGCGGAGTGACATCCACAGATGCCCCGAGAGCCGGTCGATCAGTGCTGGGATCCGCAACCTCCCGACATGACGCCGTCACCTGAACTCGTCCGGGCCCTGTCCGCCAACCATGGTCTGATTGCCCGCCGTCATCACCCTGAGTTGTCCGGTGCCGTCGACTGGGCGCTACGAAACCGTGAACTGACGTCCGTGCTCCCTGGGGTCTACGCCGTCACTGCGCTGGCCGCTGCAC
>DASQVF010000351.1:0-2292 GCA_035640915.1 Propionibacteriaceae bacterium | reverse complement strand
CACTCCGGCTCGTTGGACCACGGCAAGCTCGCCGCCGGTGCAGACGTCGATGCCCAGGCCCTCCTCGCTCACCCAACGAGCGACGGTGGTGCAGAGGAACGACTTGGCCGCGTAGTAGACGTCCCAGCCGGCGAAGGCGGTTGCAAAGGCGCGGGCCCGGGCGCGGAGGTCCGCCTCGTCCACGACGTACGCGGGAGTTCCGACCTGGTCGGCGATCTCGGTGGCGCTCAGGCCGGCGACGCGCAGAACGCCATCGGCGCCCTTGCTCACCCCCTCGCTCCACAGCTGCGGCAGGAGCGCGTTGACATCCTCCGGGACGGAGAGCCAGCCAGGGGCCCGGGCGGCGACGTCGGCGTGGATCGAGCCGGCGACGTGGGAATGGGTCACGCGCCGACTGTGCCAGGCCGGGCCTCGTCGCCCGGCATTTTCCGCGCTGCGGACAGCCGGCTAGGACCGGGCGGTGACCGTCACCTGCTTCACCTGGGCCAGCCGAAGGTAGACCGGGTCGAGAATGGGCTGGCCGTCCGCCGTCACCGTCACCTCTCCACAGGCGGCACCCAGGCAGCGGCCGTCGAACCGAACCGCCCAGACGGTGAAGAACTGGCCGAGGGTGATCGGGTCGATGTCCCGGCCCTCCAGCCAGACCTGGTTGGTGGTGTCGTGGGTGTGCACCGCAGCCTGCTGGGCGCGCAGGCGGTCCACGCCGACGTACGCCGGGATGGGGACCCGCCATCCGTCGACCTCGACGGTCATGGAGACGATGTGGGTTTCCCCTTTGGTGTTCAGCGGCTCGGCCGTCAGCCCGGCGGCCTCGATGTAGGAGACCGCGTCGCGGGGCGCGTCCCACGGCGGCGGGGTGATCCGGATGACCGCGGGCTCCGCCGCCACCGGACGCATGCAGGCAGTGACCATCAATAGCGCAAGTACGACTGCGCAGCGAGCTACCCAACGCCGGATCGGCACGGTGTCGAGGATAGGAGTGCGGAACCACCGGCCGGCGCTGGTACATTGCTCTACGGTCCCGCTCGGGCCGCGGCCGACCGGCCCCCGTAGCTCAGGGGATAGAGCACCGCCCTCCGGAGGCGGGAGCGCAGGTTCGAATCCTGCCGGGGGCGCCACCGCGCGACCAGCGGAAACAGGCCGCTGGCCCGCTCCGGACGGTGGGTGTCCCTGCCGCTGTCGGATAGAGTCGCCATTCGTCCTGTTCATCGGACGAGGACAGGCCCTTGTGACTCTGCTCATCGCTGTGCACTTCGGTGTCGCCCTCCTGGCTCCGCTGCTGCTGCGTCGGCTGAGCGGCCGCGCCTTCTTCCTGCTGGCCCTGGCCCCCCTCGCCGCGTTCGGATGGGCCCTGGCGCAGAGCCCGGTGGTGCTGTCGGGCCAGGTGCTGACCGAGGGCTTCGCGTGGGTCCCGACGCTGGGCATCGAGGTGTCGCTCCGGATCGGCCTGCTGCAGTGGGTGCTGGCGCTGGTGGTCAGCGGCATCGGCGCTCTGGTGCTGTTCTACTGCCGCTGGTACTTCGGCGACGACGACCCGCCCATCCGGACCGGAGCCGTGCTCGTCGCCTTCGCCGGCGCGATGCTGGGCCTGGTCACATCGGACAACCTGATCGGGCTCTATGTCTTCTGGGAGCTGACCACCGTCTTCTCCTACCTGCTGGTGGGCCACAACCCGACCTTCACCGCGAACCGCCGGGCGGCGCTTACGGCGCTGCTCGTCACCACCTTCGGCGGTCTAGCCATGCTGGTCGGCATCGTCCTGCTCGCCGTCCGCTACGACAGCTACAGCCTGTCCCGGGTGCTGGCGGGCGCGGCCGCGAGCGGCGTCGACTCACCCCTCGTCGTGGTGGCCGTCCTGCTGCTGCTGATCGGCGCGCTGTCGAAGTCGGCCCTGGTGCCCTTCCACTTCTGGCTGCCTGGGGCGATGGCTGCTCCGACCCCGGTCAGCGCCTATCTTCATGCCGCGGCCATGGTGAAGGCGGGGGTCTACCTGGTCGCTGTGCTGGCGCCGGTCTTCGCCGACACGCCGGGCTGGCGCCCGGTGCTGCTCACGCTCGGCGCCGCCACGATGTTGCTGGGCGGCTGGCGGGCACTGCGCCAGTACGACATCAAGCTGCTGCTCG
Source organism: Propionibacteriaceae bacterium (assembly GCA_035640915.1). Taxonomy (GTDB): domain Bacteria; phylum Actinomycetota; class Actinomycetes; order Propionibacteriales; family Propionibacteriaceae; genus Microlunatus. The sequence goes on along the minus strand of DASQVF010000351.1, from coordinate 169 downwards.
CCTACGGCACGGTCAGCCAGCTCGGCTTCCTGGTCGTGCTGATGGGTCTCGGCACCCGCTCTGCCGCGCTCGGCGGGCTGGCTCTGCTGGTCTCGCACGCGTTGTTCAAGGCGGCGCTGTTCCTCGTCGTGGGCATCGTCGACCACAGCACTGGGACCCGTGACCTCCG
>DASQVF010000350.1:0-14782 GCA_035640915.1 Propionibacteriaceae bacterium | reverse complement strand
TGGAGACCGCGCTCGCCGACGTGCCGCTGACCGTGGCCTACCAGCACGGGCTCGCCGCGGCGCTCGCCGAGGTCGATGCGGGCCGGGCCGCCGCGGCGGTGCTGATCCGACCGGTCAGCCTGGCCGAGATCGAGCGCACCGCCCGCGAAGGGCTGCTGATGCCGCCGAAGTCGACGTTCTTCACCCCCAAGCTGAAGACCGGCCTGGTCCTCCGCCCGCTGGACTAGAACCTCGGCGGGCGTCGGGTAGGGAGGCCGCCGTCCTGTCCGGACGACCAGGCGAGCACAGCCCTGGAAATGGCCGCCGTGCTGGCGAGACGGGCCGTTCGAGCCCCGGGGGAGGACAGAGGCAAGAGCGCCCGACCGGGAGCGAGCCGGACTATAGGCTTGCCGCCGTGCCCTTGACGCCTGAGGATGTGGCCGAGCTGGCCCGACTGGCCCGGATCGAGCTGACCGACGACGAGCTGGCGCACCTCGCCCCGCAGCTGGAGGTGATCCTCGAGTCGGTGGCCCACGTCTCCGACGTGGCGGCCGACGACATCCCGCCGACCTCCCACGCGCTGCCGCTGACCAACGTGTTCCGACCCGACGTGGTGGCCCCATCGCTGCCGCTGGCCGACGTGCTGGCCGGCGCTCCGGCCGCTGAGCTGGACCGGTTCCGGGTGCCGCGGATCCTCGGGGAGGAGGCGTGATCACCAGTACCGCCGCCGACCTGGCGGCCCGGATCGCCGCCCGCGAGGTGAGCGCGGTCGAGGCGACCCAGGCGCACCTGGACCGGATCGCCGAGGTGGACGAGGAGATCCACGCGTTCCTGTACGTCGACCAGGCCCGGGCCCTGTCCACCGCGGCCGCGGTCGATGCCAAGATCGCCGCCGGGGAGCGGCTCGGCCCGCTGGCGGGGGTGCCGCTGGCCCTCAAGGACATCTTCACCTACGCCGGCGCCCCGACCACCTGTGGCTCGCGGATCCTGCAGAACTGGGTGCCGCCCTACTCCTCGACGGTCACCGAGCGGCTGCTCGCCGCCGACATCGTGATCCTCGGCAAGACCAACATGGACGAGTTCGCCATGGGCTCCTCCACCGAGAACTCGGCCTTCGGGCCGACCCGCAACCCGTGGGACTGCGAGCGAATCCCGGGCGGGTCCGGCGGCGGTTCGTCGGCCGCGCTGGCCGCGTACGAGGCGCCGCTGGCCATCGGGACCGACACCGGCGGCTCGATCCGGCAGCCGGCCGCGGTCACCGGTACGGTCGGCGTCAAGCCGACCTACGGCGGCACCTCCCGCTACGGCGTGGTGGCGATGGCCTCCAGCCTGGACACCCCGGGGCCCTGCGCCCGCAACGTGCTGGACGCCGCGCTGCTGCACTCGGTGATCGCCGGCCACGACCCGCGCGACTCGACCTCGATCGACGCCCCGGTGCCGGACGTCGTGGGCGCCGCCCGGTCCGGGGACGTTCGCGGCCTGCGGGTCGGCGTGGTCAAGGAGTTCGCCGGGGACGGGTACGCGGCCGGCGTCGAGCAGCGCTTCCGGGAGGCGGTCGATCTGCTCCGAGGGCTGGGGGCGGAGATCGTCGAGGTGTCCTGCCCGCACTTCGTCTACGCCCTGCCGGCCTACTACCTGATCATGCCCAGTGAGGTGTCGTCGAACCTCGCCCGGTTCGACGCGATGCGCTACGGGTTGCGGGTGGGCGACGACGGGCAGGCCAGCGCGGAGGCGGTGATGCTGGCCACGCGAGAGGCCGGGTTCGGCGCCGAGGCGAAGCGGCGGATCATCCTCGGCACCTACGCCTTGTCCAGCGGCTACTACGAGGCCTACTACGGGCAGGCGCAGAAGGTGCGGACGCTGATCTCCCGGGACTTCGACCGGGCCTTCGAGGAGGTGGACGTGCTGGTCTCGCCGGCCACGCCGGTGACGGCGTTCCGGATCGGGGAGAAGGTCGACGACCCGCTGGCCATGTACTACAACGACCTGTGCACCATCCCGGCCAACCTGGCCGGCAACGCCGCCGCCTCCTTCCCGGTCGGGCTGGCGCCGGAGGACGGGCTGCCGGTGGGGCTGCAGGTGATGGCCCCGGCGATGGCCGACGACCGGCTCTACCGGGTCGGTGCGGCCCTGGAGCGGGCGCTGGAGGCGACCTGGGGCGGCCCGCTCCTCGCGGAGCTGCCGAAGCGGAGGGGGTTGGCGTGACCGCGGTACTCGGCTACGACGAGGCGGTGGCCAGCTACGACCCGGTCCTCGGGCTCGAGGTGCATGTCGAGCTGAACACCGCCTCCAAGATGTTCTGCGGCTGCTCGACGGCGTTCGGCGCCGCGCCCAACACCCAGGTCTGCCCGGTGTGCCTGGGCCTGCCCGGCTCCCTGCCGGTGGTCAACGCCAAGGCGATCGAGTCGGCGATCCGGATCGGGCTGGCCCTGAACTGCTCGATCGCGGACTGGTGCCGGTTCGCCCGGAAGAACTACTTCTACCCGGACATGCCGAAGAACTTCCAGATCTCCCAGTACGACGAGCCGATCGCCTACGACGGCTGGACCGAGGTCGCGGTCGGTGGGGAGACGTACCGGATCGGCATCGAGCGGGTGCACATGGAGGAGGACACCGGCAAGTCGCTGCACGTGGGCGGCGCCACCGGCCGGATCCACGGCGCCGACTACTCGCTGCTGGACTACAACCGTTCCGGCGTTCCGCTGATCGAGATCGTCACCAAGCCGATCACGGGCACCGGAGCCGAGGCGCCGGAGGTGGCACGGGCGTACGTCGCGATGCTGCGCGACCTGCTCCGCGCGCTCGGCGTCTCCGACGTCCGGATGGAGCAGGGGTCGCTGCGCTGCGACGCCAACGTCTCGCTCCGGCCGGGACCCGATGCGCCGCTCGGCACCCGGACCGAGACCAAGAACGTCAACTCGCTGCGCAGCGTGGAGCGGGCGGTCCGCTACGAGATCACCCGGCAGGCCGCCGTGCTGGACGGCGGTGGCCGGATCATCCAGGAGACCCGCCACTGGCACGAGGACACCGGACGGACCACGGCGGGGCGGAGCAAGGAGACCGCGGAGGACTACCGCTACTTCCCGGAACCGGACCTGGTCCCGATCGCCCCGGCCCGGGACTGGGTCGAGCAGCTGCGGGCGACGCTGCCCGAGGCCCCCGGCGTACGCCTGAAGCGGCTGAGCGCGGACTGGGGCTTCACCGACCTGGAGTTGCGGGACGTGGTCAACGCCGGCGCGGTGGACCTGATCGGGGCGACGGTCGCCGCCGGGGCGTCGCCCCAGGCGGCCCGTAAGTGGTGGCTGACCGAGATCGCCCGCCGGGCCAACGAGGCCGGCGTGGAGCTGGAGTCGGCCGGGATCAGCCCGGCCCAGGTGGCCGCGATCCAGGCGCTGGTCGACGCCGGCACGATCAACGACAAGCTGGCCCGGCAGGTGTTCGACGGCCTGCTGGCGGGGGAGGGGACGCCCACGGAGGTCGTCGCCGGCCGCGGCCTGGCGGTGGTCTCCGACGAGGGTGCGCTGTCCGCGGCGGTGGACGCGGCCATCGCCGCGAACCCCGATGTCGCGGACAAGATCCGGGCCGGGAAGGTGCAGGCCGCGGGGGCGCTGATCGGGGCGGTGATGAAGGCGATGCGCGGTCAGGCCGATGCCGGACGGGTCCGCCAGCTGATCCTCAGCCGGCTGGCCTGAGCCGGGCGACCAGCTCGCCGCGGCTGCGGACGGCCACCTTGGCGAAGATCGACTTCAGGTGGTCCTGGACGGTGTTGACCGAGATGAACAGCGAGGCGGCGATGTCGGCCGTCGACCGTCCGGCCATCACCTCCTGGCACACCTCCCGCTCACGCGGCGTGAGGCCGTAGGCCGCCAGCAGGAGCCCGACGAGCTGGTCGCCGCTGACCGGCTCGATGACGACCGCGACATCGTCGTCGGTCTCGCCCATGAGCGGACTGGCGTTGAGGGAGGCCCATTGGCCCTGAGCGTCCCGCACCCGAGCCCGAAACCCACCGGAGACCGTGGACCGAGCGCCGCTCGCCATCACCTGCATCATCACCGCGAACCGGCCCGGCGCGATCGCGTCCAGCCGCTCCCGCCACTCCTGCGCGGCCGGGGTGGCGGCGCGCAGCGCACCGTCGGGGCCGACGACCAGGATGGCGGGACGTCCGGTCGCCGGGTGGCCGGCCTCCGACCGGACCGCGAGCCGGGTCGCGGTGGCCAGGGCGGGAGCCACGGCCGCGAGGTAGTCAGTCTCCCGGTCGGTGAAGTCGGAACCGGTCCGGACCATCCCGGCGGCGCCCCAGCAGGTCCCGTCGACCCGGAACATCAGCCGTAGCTCCTGGTCGATGCCCAGCGGCCGCCACACGGTCTGCACCCGGAGACTTCGGCGGCGGTCGTCGGCGGACATGTCGGAGAGCTTGGCCATCGTCGAGCCGCGGCGAGCCAGTCCGGCGAAACTGTGCGGCTGGCCCGCGAGGTACTCCGACTCGGCCAGCAGCGGGTCGTACTCCGCGGGGGACGGGGTCGGGCCGTTCGTCATCGTGCTGATCACCAAGGTGTCCGGGTCGATGGTGGCCCAACAGGTGAGGTCGGTACTGACCTGTCGGCCGACCACGTCGATCGCGGCGGAGTGCAGTTCGGCCACCCCCAGTCCGGAGGCGGCGAGGGCGGCGATGTCGCGGCGGGCGCGGTGGGCCCGCTCCTCCCACATACGTTCAGTATGGGTCGGTCCCGGCCGCACCACATCCCCAGAAATCTGGGATCGACCCGATCCGGCGCCCGGCCTAGCGTCGCGGTCATGACGCAGTCAGTCCAGTACACCGCCGCCGGCGAGGGCGCCGAGCTCAACGCTCCAGACGCGGTGCTCACCGTGAAGATCGACGCCGCCCACACCGACGGCGCCTACGAGGTGTTCGAGGTCGACGCTCCACGGGGGCCGGCGACACCGTTGCACCGCACGAACTGGCCGAAGGCCTACTACGTGCTGCAGGGCCGGATGCTGGTCCAGATCGACGACGAGGGCTACGACCTCACCGCTGGAGCCTCGGTCACCATCCCGCCCAACGCCCTGCACACCTTCACCGTGCTCAGTCCCGCCACCAGGTTCCTGACGGTCAGCCTGACGGATGCGATGGGCCGGTTCCATGCCGACCTGGACGCGACGGTTCCCCGGGACCGGCCACTTCCGGAGACACTGGCCGAGGTCCAGCAGGTGCTGGCCCGGCACGACGTGACCGTCGTGGGTTTCGACACCGCTGGAGCGGGCCGGTGACCGTCGTCGTCTGGGTGTTCGCCCTGATCGCGGCGGTCGTGCACCTGCTCGTCTTCGTCTGGGAGGCCTTCCTGATCGACCGGCCCGCGGTGTACGGCAAGCTGTTCGCGCTGCCCGCCGACCACGTCCCGGCGATCCGGCTGTGGGCGTTCGGAGTCGGCTTCTACAACCTGTTCCTGGGTCTGGGCATGATCGGCGGCGTTGTCGCCTGGATGCTGGGCTACGTCACGGTGGGCCGCACCCTGGTGCTCTACCTGCTGGCCTTCATGTTCCTCAGCGGGCTGGTGCTGCTGATCGCCGACCGGCTGGCGCTCAGCCGACCGCGGGGGACGGGGATCGGTGGTGCCATCGGCCAGAGCGGACCGCCGTTGGTCGCCCTGGTCGCCTTCGCCCTGGCCTCTTGAGCCCTCTGTGCACTATCTCTGTACATCAGGAGGCCAGCATGCAGATCGGCATGGCCGAGGCGCGTGAGCGCTTCAAGGAGCTGCTCGACCGGGCCGAGGCCGGGGAGGTCATCGAGATCGCCCGCCGGGGTCGGGTGACCGCGGTCATCGGCCCTGCTCCGGCATCGACATCGTCCAGGGACCTGGGCGCCGAGATCGATTCCTGGCGGGAGCGGTGGGACACGGCGGCGGAGCCCGAGGAGGACGCCTTCGCTGATGGACGCGATGCGTCGCCGGGCCGACCCGAGCCGTGGTGACGGCTTACCTGCTCGACACCAACGTCATCGCGGAACCGACCAAGTCCCGACCTGCATCGGCGGTTCCGGCCCGTCTCCGGGCCACGGCTGATCGCTGCGCCATCAGTTCCGAGCGCGCGAAGCCCGCCGAGGCGTCAACCGGCCCTTCGCGGATGGTCAGATCGCGGCCATCGCCGCTGTGCCCGGTCTGACCCTCGTTACGGCAGCCTGCCCGGCTTCGTCGGAGTCGACGGCCTCCTTGTCGAGAGCTGGCACTAAGGGTTGACGGCCAGGAACAGGAAGGCAGCCAGCAGCACCAGGTGCACGACGCCTTCCTGCCGGGTGGCCCGGCCGGGGACCACGGTGAGGATGACGACGAGGAAGGTTACCGCCAGCAGCACGATCTGACTCGGGCTGAGCCCGAGCACCAGTGGGCCCTCGAGCCAGATCGAGGCGACGGCGATCGCCGGGATGGTCAGTCCGATGCTGGCCATCGCCGAGCCGACGGCGAGGTTGAAGCCCGTCTGCACCCGGTCGCGTCGGGCGGCTCGAGCCGCGGCCAGGGTCTCCGGCAGCAGCACCAGCAGGGCGATCACCACCCCGACGAAGGACGGCGGGAAGCCGAGCGCGTCCACCCCCTCCTCGATCGCCGGCGACTCCACCTTGGCCAGCCCGACCACGGCGACCAGAGCGACCAGCAGCAGGACCAGGCTGGTCACCGCGTGCCGGGTGGTCGGGGGGTCGGCGTGCTCCTCCTCGGCCACTACCGTCCCGTCGGAGGTCAGTGGCAGGAAGAAGTCCCGGTGCCGGCCGGTCTGGGTGAACACGAAGAAGCCGTACAGGACGAGCGAGGCCACCGCCGCGAACGCCAGCTGGGCGGCAGAGAACTCCGGGCCGGGACGACTGGTGGTGAAGGTCGGCAGCACCAGGGTCAGGGTGGCCAGGGTGGCGACGGTGGCCAGGGCGGTGCCGGTGCCCTCGGCGTTGAATCGGGGGATGTTGAACCGGAAGGCGCCGATCAGCAGCACCAGCCCGACGATCCCGTTCAGGGTGATCATCACCGCGGCGAACACGGTGTCCCGGGCCAGCGTCGCGGCCCCCTCGCTGCCGGAGGTCATCAGGGTGACGATCAGGCCGACTTCGATCACCGTCACCGCCACCGCGAGGACCAGGGAGCCGAACGGCTCGCCGACCCGGTGGGGCACCACCTCGGCGTGGTGCACCGCGGCCAGCACCGACGCCGCGAGGACCAGCGCGACCAGGATCACCACGACGTAGGAGATGCTCCGGCCCCAGGTGAGGGCGAGCAGCAGCGCGCCCAGCATCGGGACGAAGGCGGTCCACCTGAGCAGCGTCGAGCGAAGGGTGGTGGCCGTGCGGTCAGCCACGGTCCGGCACGATGGCGACCTTCATGCTGTCGGCGCTCATGCTCGTCCGCATGGCCCGCTCGGCGTCGGCCAACCCGAACTCGTGGCTGACCATCTCCGCGAACGGGTAGCGGTCCGCATAGCGCTCCAGCAGCCGGAGCGCCGGGCCGTATCCGGTGCTCGGGTGGTTGGTCAGGCCGATCAGCCGGATGTTCTTGCTGCAGACGTGCCGATGGACGTTCAGGCTGGTGGATCCGGTGTCGGCGAAGTTGCCCATCTCCAGCATCATTCCGCCGCGCTTGAGCATCTCGATGCCCTCGACGAAGGAGGCGGGGGTGTTGGCCATGTGCAGCACGACGTCGGCGCCGCGTCCGCCGGTCAGCTCGCGTACCCGCTCGATGCGCTCGGCGCTGCTGGTGGTCGAAGCGTCCAGCGTCTCGTCAGCGCCACAGCGCCGCGCCCAGTCCAGCCGGTAGGCGCTCAGGTCGCTGGCGATGATCTGCCCGGCGCCCATCATGTCGGCCTTGACCACGTGCAGCAGCCCGAGCGGGCCGGTGCCGATCACCATCACCGTGTCGCCGGAGTTGAACCCCTCCAGGGCGTAGGAGCTGAACTCCTTGAGCTTGTCCAGGCTCGCCGTGCAGGCCATCAGCTCGGCCAGCACCGCGACTCGGGGCGACAGCCCGCTCGGCACCTTGTAGACGAAGGTGTCCGGTCGGAGGTAGAGGTACTCGGCCCAGCCGCCCATCAGGTGCGGCGGCTCGGCGCTGGAGAAGGAGTTGCCGTAGCACTCGGACCGGTCGCACCAGACATAGCCCTGCACGTGGGTGCAGGAGTAGCAGCGCCCGCAGACGATGTCCGGGCAGTGGGTGACCCGGTCGCCGACGGCCAGCGGCTGCCCGTAGAACTCCAGCCGCTCCGCCGCCGCCGGGGTGATCTCCTCGATCACGCCGACGTTCTCGTGGCCCTGGATGATCGGGAACGGGGTGTCGGTCTCGGCCGGCGTGCCCGCGTACTGCTTGGTCTCGCCGGCGAAGGTGTGCTTGTCCGTCCCGCAGATTCCGGACATCTCCATCCGGAGCAGTGCGGCGCCGTCGGCGAGCGCCGGCCGGGGGAACTCCTGTACCTCGTAGCGGCCGGGCGCGACCAGCACCGCAGCCCGGACCCGCTCAGACATGGGCGGCCAGGAAGTCGCGGATCCGCTCGATGAGAGTCCGGCGGGAGTCGGCGCGCCGGTACTCGTGGCCCTCGCCGGGCAGCTCCAGGTACTCCACCGGCCGGTCGAGGGCGCGCAGCGCGGCGACGACCTGGTGCGCCTCGCCGATCGGCACGTTGGTGTCCAGCTCGCCGTGCACGACCAGCAGCGGGACGTCGATGTTGGCTACCGCCCGCAGCGGTGAGATGGCCTCCAGCAGCACCTGGTCCTCCTCGGGGTGGCCGTACTTGCTGTACGCCGCGGCGGCGATCCAGGGTTCCGTGTCGCGGTAGAAGGTGTGCAGGTCCGACATTCCGCAGATATCCACCCCGGCGGTGAAGTGACCGGGGGAGAAGGCCAGGGTCGCCAGCGTCAGGTACCCGCCGTACGAGCGGCCGCTGACGGCGACCCGGTCCGGGTCGGCGATCCCCAGCCGGACCAGGAAGTCCCGGCTGGCCAGCACGTCGTCGAACGCATCCCGGCGGCCGTGCCGGTCATCCAGGTGCACGAAGGCCCGCCCGAATCCGGAGGAGCCGCGGATGTTGGGGGCGAACACGGTGATGCCGGCCGCCACCATGGCCTGGTGCTGCGGGGAGAACGTGGGACGCTCCTGTCCCTCCGGCCCGCCGTGCAGGCTGAGCATCGCCGGGCCCGGTCCGAACTGGCCCGCCGGCCGGTACAGCCAGCCGGTCAGCGGCAGCCCGTCCCGCCCGTCGAAGAACTGCAACGTCGGCCGGACCAGACCCGTCGACGGCAGCTCGGGACCGTCGGTGACCCGGGTCCAGTCCAGGGTGACGGTGTCCAGGCTCCTCAGCTCGCGCGGGCAGAGCGGGCTCTCCACCGACATCACGGCGGTGCTGCCGTCCCGGCTGAGCAGGGCGCCGGTCACCACACCGCCCGGGTCGGCGGTACGCCCGACGCCGGTGCGGGTGTCCAGCAGGGTCACCTCGCTGCCACCGCCGACGGTGTTCCAGACCAGCAGCAGCAGGTGGCCGGCGTCGTCGGCGTCGAGGCACTCCAGCTCGGCGTCCTCGCGCGAGGCGAGAACGCCCGAGGCGCCGCGCCAGCCGGCCGGGCCGAGCGGGACCGCGACGGGCTGACGGCGGGGCAGTGCGGCGTCGGTGGCCAGGTAGGCCACCAGCCCGGTCCCGTCGGGGCCCGGTCGGATGATCGCCCGGTCGGTGGAGCCGAGTCCCGGGTAGGGGAGCAGGGGGTGGTCCTCGTCGGCGACTCGGTCGACCACCACGCAGAACTGCTGACCGCGCGGCCCGTCCTTGACGATCACGTAGGTCTCGTCGACCGACAGGTCCAGCACGCTGATCAGCTCACCGGCGGCGAGCGGCGTCAGGTCACCGGTGGCCGGGTCGCCGAGGAATGCGACGTGGGGCTCCTTCACCTCGGCGCCCGGCATCGTGACGACCACCCGGTGCCCGCTGCGGGTCCAGGGCCCCAGCTCGGCATGCTGCTCCGGCCCGCCGGCCAGCAGGCGGGCGTCCCGGCCGTCCGGTCGAACCACCCACACCTGGGTGCGCACGCCGCCACCAGTGGCGACCGAGGCGGCCAGCCAGCGGCCGTCGGCCGACCAGGAGACCGCCAGCGTGGGGTCCTCGCTGAGCGGGATCATCGTGGCCGGCGCCGGGTCCTCCCCGGCAGCCGGTAGATCCTGCACCCAGAGCTGGGGCGTGCCGCTGCGGTCGCTGACGAAGGCGACCGACCGGCTGTCCGGGGATAGTGTCGGGGCCCAGCTGCCCCAGGCGGCTACCAGCTGGTCGACGCTGGTGCCCGCCACCTCAACCGATGTCATGCGTCTGCAGCCACATCTCGAGCAACGCGAGCTGCCAGAGCGCGTTGGATCCCAGGGTGGTCCGGGTCGCGTTCGGATCGGCGAGCAGACCGCGTACGGCCTCGGGCCGGAAGAGCCCGCGGCGCCGCGCCGCCGGGTCGCTGAGCGCCTCGGTCACCCGGTCCAGGTAGGGCCCCTGGAGCTGCCGGATGGCCGGCACCGGGAAGTAGCCCTTGGTCCGGTCGATCACCTCGTCCGGCACCACGCCGCGGCTGGCCCGCTTGAGCACGCCCTTGCCGCCGTCGGCCAGCTTCAGCTGCGGCGGGATCCGGCCGGCCAGCTCCACCACCTCGTGGTCCAGGAACGGCACCCGGGCCTCCAGGCCCCAGGCCATGGTCATGTTGTCCACCCGCTTCACCGGGTCGTCGACCAGCATCACCAGGGTGTCGTTGCGCAGCGCCGCGTCCACCGCCGTCTCCGCGCCCGGCTGGCCGAAGCGTTCGCTGATGTAGGAGGTCGGCGCGTCGTGGTCGAGCAGCCAGTCGGGCTGCAGCAGACTGCGCATCGCCGGCCAGCGCCGGTCGAAGAACACCCCCGCGTACGCCTCGACCGCCTGGTCCCGCGGTACCCCGGCCAGCGGCGGGTACCAGTCGTAGCCGCCCAGCACCTCGTCGGCGCCCTGGCCGGACTGCACGACCTTGACGTTGGCGGAGACGTCCTCGCTGAGCAGGTAGAAGACCACGCAGTCGTGGCTCACCATCGGCTCGCTCATCGCCGCGACGGCGGCGTCGATGCCGGGCAGCAGCCGTCGGCTGTCGATGCGGATCTGGTGGTGGTCGGTGCCGAACCGCTCGGCGACCAGGGAGCTGTAGACGAACTCGTCGCCGGACTCGCCGCCGGCGGAGTCGAAGCCGATGCTGAAGGTGGCGAGCCCGGTCTGCCCAGCCTCGGCGAGCAGTGCGACCACCAGCGAGGAGTCGATGCCGCCGGAGAGCAGGACGCCGACCGGCACGTCGGCCACCATCCGCCGGTCGACCGCGACCCGCAGCCGGTCCAGCAGGGCGTCCTGCCAGTCCCGCTCGGTCCAGTCGGCGCGGTCGGGGTCACGGCTGAACTCCGGCTGCCAGTAGAGGTGGTCGGTGTGCCGACCGTCCGGCTCCACCACCCGCACGGTCGCCGGCGGCAGCTTGCGTACGCCGTTGAGGATGGTCCGCGGCGGCGGCACCACGCTGTGGAACGTCATGTAGTACGTCAGCGCGGTGCGGTCGATCGAGGTGTCGGTGCCGCCGCCGGCCAGCAGCGCGGGCAGGGTGGAGGCGAACCGCAGCCGCTCGGCCGTCTGGTCCAGGTAGAGCGGCTTGATGCCCAGGCGGTCCCGGCCCAGGATCACCCGGCCCGTCTCGTGCTCGACGATGGCGAAGGCGAACATGCCGAAGAAGTGGTCCACGCAGGAGATGCCCCACCGCGCGTACGCCTTTCCGATCACCTCGGTGTCGGAGGTCGAGAAGAAGCGGTAGCCGTGGCCCTCCAGCTCCGCCCGCAGATCCTGATAGTTGTAGATGCAGCCGTTGAAGACCACGGTGAGGCCCAGTGGCGCGTCGACCATCGGCTGGGATCCGGCCGCGGACAGGTCGATGATCGACAGCCGACGGTGGCCGAGGGCCACCGGGCCGCGGGCCCAGGCGCCTTCCCCGTCGGGTCCGCGGGAGGAGAGCCGGGCGGCGATGCGGTCGCACGCGACGTGATCGGCCTTCCGGCCGTCGAACCGGATCTCTCCCGTCAAGCCACACACGTCAGCTGTCCTCTCGGGCCTCGGTCGGGTCGGCCAGTGCCGTCGGATCGCCGATGATCCAGGTGTCCTTGGCCCCGCCGCCGCGGGAGGAGTTGACCACCAGGCTGCCATCCGGTGCAACGCGGGTCAGGGCCAGGTCGGCCAGCGTACAGTCACCGACCCCGGTGCCCCGCAGGTAGACGAAGGCGCGCAGGTCGACGTGGCGCGGCTGCAGCCGGCTGCCGTCCAGGGTGGGATGGGACGACAGCGCGACGACCTCCTGCGCCACCCAGCCGGCCGGGTTCGTCGCGATCGCCGCGCGCCGCGCCGCGACCTCGGTTGCCGTGGCGTCGGGCCCGATCAGCACCCCGATGCCGCCGTGACCGTCGACCGGCTTGCTGACCAGCTCACCGACCCGGTCGAGCACGATCTGCGCCTCCGCCGGGTCGCCGGTGCGGTAGGTCGGTACCGCCTCCAGCTCCGGGCTCTCGTCGAGGTAGTAGCTGATCAGCTCGGGGACGTAGCAGTACATCGCCTTGTCGTCGGCCACCCCGTTCCCCGGGGCGTTGGCCAGCACGACGTTCCTGGCCCGGGCCACCTCGAAGATCTCCGCGCCGACGGAGTGGCCGGTGCTGGTCGTCAGGTCGACGAGCTCGACGTCGAGCCGGAGGTACAGCGCGTCAAGCCGGTCGCCCGAGGCCCGGTGCCGGACCACGCCGTCGCTCACCTCGAGGTCATCGGCCAGCACCAGCCGCAGGCCACCCCGCTCGGCCAGGAGGCGGTGCTCGAACCAGGCCGAGCTGCTCGGTCCGCTGGAGAGCAGGGCGGCGGTGGCGTCGGCGCCGGCGTGGGCGAGCAGGCACGCTCGCAGGCGGCCCAGCGCCGCCGCGGGGTCCAGTAGGCCGTCCGGCCGCGGCAGGTCGGGCAGCACCTGATCCATCAGGTCGCGGATGGCGATCGCGTACCCGGCGCCGCTGGGGTTGCGGACGTTGTCCTCCAGCACCCGCCAGCCGCCGAACTCGTTGCGCACCAGGTCGAAGCCCATCACCGGGGCCCGGACGGTGCCCGGTGGCAGCTCGGTCGCCTCCGGGCGCCAGCCGGGCGACTGCTCCACCAGCTCGCGGCTGAGCACGCCGTCGGACACGACGCGCTGGGCGCCGTAGACGTCCTGCAAGAAGGTCTCGATCGCCCGGGCGCGCTGGATCAGGCCGGCCGCCAGGCCCTGCCATTCGTGCGGGCTGATCACTCGCGGCATCAGGTCGACCGAGAAGCGCCGCACCTGTCCGTCGACCCCGAAGTTCAGGCCGGCCGCCTCCACCCAGGCGTCGCGGGCCCGGAGCCGGTCCTCCAGGTCGTCCGGAGTCAGCCCGCGGAAGAAGCTGACCAGGTCGCCGTAGACCGGTCGGGGCCGGTTGGTGGGTCCCACCGCCTCGTCACCGGCTCGGTAGCGGTAGTGCCGCAGTGCGGGCATGGCGGGCTCCGGTCCGCCGGCCGGACCGGAGGTCTCGCGGACGACCAGATCCACGACGTCCTCCAGCCGGCCCCGTTCGGCGTACGCCGCCCGCTGCCGGTCGGCCGAGTTCCCCCTGGCCAGCGTGGCCGCGGCCAGGTCGGTGACCTCGGCCCAGTCGCCCAGCTCGGTCAGCTGGGGCCGGAGCCGGTTGACCAGTCGGTCGACAGCGTCGGCCGCCGGCAGGGGCTTCGGATGGCGGCCGTCGTCCAGCAGCACGCCGGCCAGTCCGCTCCGGGCGGCGCGCCAGATCGCCGCCCGGTGGACCGGTGGCGGCGCGGGGTCGAACGGCTCCCCGGCCTCGATGCTCTGCCACGCGGCCAGCACGGTGGCCCGGAACAGCCCGGCGATCAGGATGGCGTCGTCGACCAGCGGGCAGGCGTCGCAGGTGCGCAGCTCCAGCGTCGGCGCGTGGGAGGACGGCCGGACGTCGAAGTAGGCCATCCTGGCGTCGGCGATCACCCCGGTGCCGATCAGGTCGGTGATCAGCTCGTCGTACTCGGCGGCCGAGCCCAGCCGGCCGGTCGTCCCGGCGGTCGGCCAGCGCTGCCAGACCATCGAGCGCATGCTCGCGTAGCCGCTGTCCTGCTCGTTCCAGAACGGCGAGCTGGCCGACAGGGCCAGCAGGATCGGCAGGTCCCGGGCAATCCGCTGCATGATCTCCACGGCCAGGTCCCGGTCGGGCACTCCGACGTGGATCTGCAGGCCGCAGATCAGCTGCTCGTCGACCAGCAGCCGGTACTGCTCCTGCATCCGGCCGTAGCGCCCCGTGGTGGTCAGCTCGAAGTCGGCGAACGCGGAGCTGGGGGCGGTGCCGACCGCGGCGACGCCGATCCGGTCCGGCGCGGCGACCTCCACGATCTCCTTGCGCAGCCGGAGCAGCTCGGCGCGCAGCCCGGCCAGCGAGTCGACCACGTCGGTGTTGGTCTCCACGGTGCTGCGCTGGATCTCGGCGGAGTAGTTGTCCTCCGGCAGCCGGGCGAGGAGCTGGGGCGCCCGCGGAACGAGCTTCCAGCTCTGGAGGTCGATCAGGTGCAGCTCTTCCTCGGCACCGAGCGTCAGGACCCGACTCATCCCTGGTGAGGGTAGTTTCGCCGTGTTACGGCCGGGTGTCTGCTGTCAGTGGTGGGCGTTAGGTTGCTGGCCATGGACTTCAAACTCGAGCTGGTGGCGGTGCCGGTCAGCGATGTGGACTGGGCCCGCGACTTCTACGTCGAGCAGGCCGGGTTC
>DASQVF010000349.1:0-4463 GCA_035640915.1 Propionibacteriaceae bacterium | reverse complement strand
GCTGCGGCTCGGTCGCGACGACGATTCAGGCTGGCAGCGGGCCGCCCTGGACCTCATCGGCGCGGAGTCGCGCACCCCGCGGCCGGGCAGCGACGTGGTCACCGCCCGGCTGGCCGACGTACTGGTCGTCCAGGCCATCCGGGGCTGGCTCGAGTCCGCCGCGCCGGACCGGGGCTGGGTGGCCGGACTCCGGGATCCGGTGCTCGGTCGCGCGCTGTCGGCGTTCCACGCCGACCCGGGCCAGCCGTGGAGCCTGGAATCCCTCGCGCGTACGGCCGGCCTGTCGCGGTCGGCGTTCGCCGCCCGGTTCACCGACCTGATGAACGAGACGCCGATGGGCTACGTGACCGCCTGGCGGATGGACCTGGCGGCCCGGCTGGTGCGGGAGGGATCGTTGACCCTGTCCCGGGTCGCGGAGCGGGTGGGCTACCGCTCCGAAGCCGCGTTCAACCGGGCCTTCCGGCGAGCGCACGGCCTGACGCCCGGCGCCTTCGCCCGTCGCGGCGACTCGTTCCTGGAGAACGTCTCCATTGCCTGACCGCGGTGTTCAGGTTGCCGGGCACTGCGGCCACGCCGGGTGCCCGGCAACCTGACAACCGCGGGTGCTGGGCTCAGTCGACCCGGGCGCCGGACTTCGGGACGATCGTCGGGATCGGGCGCTTGGGCTCGATACCGAGCCGGGCGGGCAGGCGCCGGATGCCGTTGCCCACCCAGGGCGCCAGGTAGTGCACGGCCCAGTCCACGTCTCGGGTGAGCCGCTCCCGTCGGGTGCGCGCCGCCACCACCTCCGGCAGCGGCTCGGACCAGCTCTCGTCGAAGCCGGCGACGCCGAGGCGCCAGGCCAGCGCCGCCGCCACCTTGGTGTGGCCGAGGGTGTTGCTGTGCAGCCGGTCGTCGAACCACAGCCGCGGGTCCTCGGCGACCGGGTAGGCCTCGAAGTCGACCACCAGCACCCCCCAAGCCTCGGCCTCGCTGCGGATGATCGCGTTCAGCTTGTCCACCCGCTCCCGCAGGCTGGCCGCGAGTGGGTTGACCGCGGCCGGGTCGGGCATGGTGAAGGTCGCCACGGTGCAGCCCGCCCGGCGCGCCTCGCCGAAGATGATGACGTACTCGGCTCGCACCAGGTCGAAGTCGCAGCGGGGCCCGATCACGTCGTTCACCCCGGCGAAGACGGTGAGCAGGTCGGGCTTCATGGCCAGGGCGTCATTCAGCTGGCCGACCCGGATGTCGTGTATCCGCAGGCCTCGGATGGCCAGGTTGGCGTACTCCAGCGGTTCGTCCTGACCGTCGGCGATGTGCTGCGCCAGCCGATCAGCCCAACCGACGTAACCGCCGTTGCCGTCTGGGTCCTCCAGGCCCTCGGTGCTCGAGTCGCCGATCGCCACGTAGCGTCGATACGTCGTCACGCTTCATTGTTACTGCATCGTCGGGCCGTCTTGACTCCGAATTAGAGTCGAGGAGAGGTGAGCCATGGCGGTGATCCGCGACGAGGAGTACGCCGTGGTCGTCGAGCGCGAGCGACCACTGCTGCAGGCCTGTGCCTACCTGCTGACCGCCGACGAGGGCCGGGCCGACCGACTGGTGCAGCTGGTGCTGGCCCGCATGTACGAGCGCTGGGACGACGTCCGCCGGCCGCGGGTCGAGGCGCTGCGTGCTCTGGTGCAGACGTCCCCGCACGACCCGATGCTGCCCTGGGACACCGGGCCGCGGGTGCAGCTGGTCGACGGCGGGTGGCAGCCGGCGCCGGCGCCGGAGATCGTTCGCGACCTGCAGCGCCTGCCTCCGGACCAGCGGGCGGTGATCGTGTTGGAGCGGTACGCCGAGCTGCCCAGCGTGCAGATCGCCGAGGTCTGCGACCGCACGGTCGACGAGGTCCTGGTGCTGGCTCGGCAGGCCCGGGCGGCGCTGGGCGTCGACCACCCTGATCGGGCCGAGGACGCGGTCCTGGCCGAGGAGCTGCGCGAGGCGATCCCACTGGACCGGCGAACCGCGTACGACGGAGCGGTCGACCTGGATCATGGCCGCCATCTGGTCCGGCGGCGCTGGCTGCGTCGGGGGCTCGCCGCGGCGGTCGCCGCGGTACTGCTCGGGACCGGTATCGTCTTCCTGCTTCCCGACCGGGCCCCGGCTCCGGTGGCCGCGCCGGTGCCTGCGGTGACCCCGACCCCAACCCCGACCCCGACGGCGATCTCGGCCAACTGCGAGACCACCGACCCGATCTGCCGCGGTGAGATCCTGCGCCGCTGGCGGGCGGAGATGGCGGTGGTGGTCGGCTCCTACCTCGATCCCGAGGGAAGGTACTTCTCGGGTTACGGCTACCGCTACGACAAGAGCTACGACGACCCCGGCTTCTGGACCGGCCAGGGCGGGGCGCTGGCGTTCGAGATGTTCCGGCTGGACCGGGGCGCGACCACGGTCTACGTACAGATTGCCACCAGCCGTCAGCAGGCGGTGCGCTGCGGGGAGACCGTCGCACGCCCATGCACCCGGCAGAAGTTCCTGGACGGCAACTTCTTCAACCTGACCACCACGGTGAACGTCCGTCAGGGCATGGAGGTCCAACACCGGCCGACCGGACAGCACGTGGTCACAGTGATCGCCCGGAACACCACCCGAGGCCAGGACTTCGATCTCGAGCGCGGCGACCTGATCCGACTGGTGCAGGACCCGCGGCTCCGGCTGCCCGAGATCTGAGCGGGCATCAGGCGGCCAGGTGGACCCCGTTCTTCCCGGGGTGGTCGTTCGGCGGCGTACGACTCGGCTCGTCGGGGTCGGCCCGGTCCGACCCGGCCGGCCGGTCGAGCAGGGAGGGGACGACGGCCAGCAACCCGACCAGGACCACGCCGATGACGGCCCCGATGGTGATCAGGAGCTGAACGATGTCCATGACCAAGTGTGCCGCGCCGGTCCTGTCCGGCGCCTGAGAGGAGTCCGTGGTTTTCGAGTGAGCGTTCCGACGGCCCACCCGGCGGTTCACTCACTCGCGCCGGATCGGCCCCCGGTCAGCCGAACAGTCCGGCACCGAGTGGGAGATGCGCGTCGAACCCGGGCAGCACCAGGAAACTGCCACTCGCCGTGGGCGTGGTGTAACCCATCAGGTCGTCGATGTCGTCGAGCCGGTGCTGGGTCCGTACGAAGGTGTCCAGGTCCCGCTGGAAGGAGACGAACAGCAGTCCGCGCTCACTGGTGCCGTTCACGTACGGGTAGCTGCGACGCAGCATGGTGCCGCTCCCGGTGAACGAGGGGTGGGCGGCGCGGGCGTGCGACCGTGCCGGTACCAGGTAGCTCCCGTCGTCGGTCTTGGCGCCCAGGTCCACCGGGTCCGTCGTGCTCCCACCAGAGAGCGGACTTCCGTCGGACCGCTTCCGGCCGATGATCGCGTCCTGGCGGGTCGGCGACTCCGCGGTGAAGCGGTGCACGTCGAGGCGGAGCCGCCGGAGGACGCAGATCGTCCCGGATCGCGCCGGGCCGTCGGCGATCCAGACGTTCTCGGCCATCTCCTCCGGGGTCCGTGGGACGACGATCCCGTCCAGGTACCCGAGCGGATTTCGGGACAGGCCGAGTGGTCCGATGCCACGTACGCCGTGCTGCGCCCAGCGGACGGCGGCACCGTCGAGACCAGCGAGCAGGTGGTCGCTGACCCGGTCGAGCAGGCTCGAGTCGCTGGCGTGGGCAGCCAGCAGCAGATCCCCGCCGTGCAGCCGGGCCGGCACATCGGCGTCGCCGACGAACCGGGGAAGGGGGTCAACGCCGGGCAGGTCGGCACCGGCCAGGCGCACCAGCCGCGGCCCCACGCCAACCGTGACCGTCAGATCACCGGCACCGTCGGGCGTGACCGGATCGACCGGCCGCTCCGGATCCGTGAGGGTCAGCACCTCGCCGCCGAGTGCAGCCAGCAGCGCTGCCACCTCCCACCGGTTCCGGACCGGCAGATCGACGACGACGAACAAGGCGTGCAGCTGCCGGGCCGCGGGACGGTCGACACCTGCCTGAGTCGCACCTCGCGCCTCGACCGGCACGCCCTGCTCCGATGCTCCGGGCGACGGATCGTTACTGGTCTGTCGGCCGACGACGAACCCACCGACGCCGCCGGCGGCACCGAACGCCGTACCGGCCAGCATCGACCGGCGGGTGAGCTTGCGTCCCGGTTCGGGTTTCGGGTGGTCGGATCCGGTCATCTGGTTCCCGAGGGCTGGGTCGACAGCTTGGGTAGTTGCACGTCCTTGGCATCCTCCAGATCCACGGTCGACCACTCTGCGCCGGTGCGCACCTCGACGCGGTGCATCATGCCGGCGGCGTCGACCCACAGCCGCAGTCCGGAGTCGTCCGGGCGCGTGGACGCCGACGCCGGCTTGTCGTTCGCAGGTGCGGCGTAGACGGTCAGCACGCGGCCGTCGAGCGTCTCCTCACGAAGCCACAGCGCCCCGCCCTGCTGGAGCAGCAACGGGTTCTCCGGACGATCC
>DASQVF010000348.1:0-2731 GCA_035640915.1 Propionibacteriaceae bacterium | reverse complement strand
AAGGCGCCGATCGCCATGAACTGCTCGGGCAAGCACGCCGGGATGATCCGGACCGCCCAGCTCCGCGGCGACGATCTGGCGACCTACCGCGACCCGGACCACCCGGTGCAGCTGGCGATCGTGCAGGCGATCGACGATCTCGCGCACGAGCAGGCGCAGAACCTGGCCGTCGACGGCTGCGGGGCGCCGGCGTACGCGCTGTCGCTGTTTGGCCTGGCCCGCGCGTACGGGCGGCTGGCCACAGCGAGCGAGGGTCCCGAGGCGGTGGTCGCCTCGGCGATCCGACAGCATCCGGAGTTCGCCTCCGGGACCACGCGGGACGAGGCGGCGCTGATCCGGGCCCTGCCCGGGCTGATCGGCAAGGCCGGAGCCGAGGCGACGTACGCGGTCGGGCTGCCGGACGGTCGTGGCGTGGCGATCAAGATCAGCGACGGGTCACCACGGGCCCGGGCCGTCGCCATGGCCGGCGTGCTGCAGCGTCTCGGGTTCGGCCACGAGATCCTGTCCGAGCAGGCCAGCGCGCCGGTGCTCGGCCACGGCGAGCGGGTCGGCGAGATCCGGCCGTACGCGGAGACGCTCCGCCACCTCGGCGGCTGACTTCGGTGAACGATGGTGGTTGGCAGACCAACCACAATCGTTCACCTTGTTGGTCAACCCAGCTGTGGTCGCACGTGCAGGCCGACCTCGGGGTCGACCAGTGCCTCCTGGCTCGCGGCGATGCCACCCACCAGCAGGTCGGCGTCGGCGGCGACGTTGCGCTTGACCAGACCGAGCGCGATCGGCCCGAGCTCGTAGTGCCGGGCCGAGCTGCCGACGAAGCCGACGGGGCGCCCGTCCCGCTCCAGCGCGCTCCCCGGCTCCGGTAGCGCGTCGACGCTGCCGTCGAGCTGCAGCCGCACCAGCCGGCGCGGCGGCCGGCCCAGGGTGTGCACCCGGGCCACGGTCTCCTGGCCGCGGTAGCAGCCCTTGTCCAGATGCACCGCGACGCCGATCAGCCCGGCCTCGTTGGGGATCGTCCGGTGGTCGGTGTCCACCCCGATCCGCGGCACCCCGGCGGCGATCCGGCGCGCCTCGTACGCCCACATCCCGGCCCGCGGGGCGTCGGCCAGCAGCGACTCGAGCTCGGCCCGGGGCACGAAGAGCTCCCGCCCGCCGAGGGAGTCCTCGCCGGCCCGCGCCAGGTGCTGACCTCCGGAGTTCCCGGCCGTCCAGACCACCGCGTACCCGTCGCTGCGGTCCGCGACCTCCACCCGCATCATGAATCGCATCCGATCCAGCCAGGCCGCCAGCGCCGGGGCCGCGCCCGGCTCGGTGTGCGCCCAGAAGGTCTCGCCGTCGTCCACCCCGTAGAGGACGTGCTCGATGTGTCCCTGCGGGGACAGCACGAGGGCGGTCACGCCGCGTCCGGGCTCGAGCACTTCCAGGTGCTGGGTGGTCAGCGAGTGCAGCCAGCCGAGCCGGTCCGGGCCGGTGACGGTGACGACCCCCCGGTGGGACAGGTCGACCACGCCCTCGCCCTGCTCCAGCCCACGCTGCTCGCGCATCGGGTCACCGAAGTGCCACGGCGCGCCGGCGTCGATCCCCCGGTCCAGCAAGACATTCATGATGACCTCAGCACCCGGACCGCCCGGATTCTTCCCATCCCGATCGGCGCAAGGCGGGATGAGCCCCTTGGACCCCCGAGAAGGACCACGTTCACGCCCGGCGCAGCCGGGCCCACAGGTGCGACTGCAGCGGCTGCTCGTCCGCTGCCTTGTCGAAGGTCCAGAGCAGGTCGCCGTCGACGTTGCCGTAGAGCCGCTGCCCGGCGGTGTACGCCTGCGCGGACGCGGTGCGCACCACGGCGTCGGTGGCCAACTCGATCTTGGCGCCGGTGATGGTGCCGTACCAGACCTCGGCGATCCCGTCCGGGTGACACATCACGACCTCGAGCCCACCGTCGGGCTGCGGCCGCCAGAAACCGATCTCCATGGTCAGCGGTCGGACGGCCAGGCCGGACGCGTCGGTCTCGAAGGTCTGGGAGAGGTAGTGCAGGTAGTTCCCGCCGTTCTGGGCGAAGTCGATCTGCTGCCCGAACTCGAAGTCCTCGGTGCCCGGATAAGCCCCCTTGCCGGTCCCCTCCCACCGGCCCAGCATCCAGGCGAGCGGCATCAGAGTCGGATGCAGGTTGTCCGGGATCTCGAAGGCCATGGCGTTCAGCCGTCGGCGCCCAGGTCGGGCGACCGGCGGAGCAGCAGCACCAGCAGCACCGCCAGGCCGACGCCGATGGCGGCCACACCGGCCACCAGGAGCTGGGCGAAGACGAGGGAGGCCGTCATGACCCGGAGTCTAGTTTGACCGTCCGGCGCGGCCGGTACCGTGGCGCCGTGGCGCGCTACGTGATCATCGGGGCCGGGGCCATCGGCGGCGGCCTGGGCGGCCGGTTGCACCAGGCCGGCCGCTCGGCGGTGCTCGTCGCCCGCGGCGACCACCTCGCCGCCCTCCAGTCCTCCGGCCTGCGGATGCGTACGCCCGAGGAGGACCTGACGCTGCCGGTGCCGGCCGTCGCCGGACCCGGCGAGCTGAGGTTGCAGGCCGACGACGTGCTGGTGCTGACCACCAAGACCCAGCAGGCCCCGGCGGTGCTGGCCGACTGGGCGGACGCTCCGGTGACCGGCGGCGGCACGGCGGGCGAGCGGCTGCCGATCATCCTGGCCACCAACGGCGTCGCCGCCGAGGACATGGCGCTGCG
>DASQVF010000347.1:0-6827 GCA_035640915.1 Propionibacteriaceae bacterium | reverse complement strand
TGGGTGTCCCGGTGGTCGACCACTGGTGGCAGACCGAGACCGGCTGGCCGATCGTGGCCAACCCCCGCGGCCTCGAGCCGCTGCCCATCAAGCCCGGCTCACCCTCGGTACCGGTGCCGGGCTACGACGTACGCGTGCTGGACGCCACCGGTGCGCCGCGGCCGGCCGGCGAGGAGGGCGCGATCACAGTCAAGCTGCCGCTGCCGCCGGGAACCCTGGCCACGATCTGGGGCGACGACTCGCGGTTCGTCGACGGCTACCTGAGCGCCTACCCCGGGCACTACCTGACCGGGGACGGAGGCTATGTCGACTCCGATGGCTATGTGTTCGTGATGGGCCGGACCGACGACGTGATCAACGTCGCCGGGCACCGGCTGACCACCGGGGCGATCGAGGCGGTGCTCGCGACCCATCCGGCGGTGGCCGAGTGCGCGGTGATCGGCGTCGTCGACGAGCTGAAGGGCCAGGTGCCGCGGGCGCTGGTGGTGGTCAAGGAGGGGCACGCCGGGTCGGCCGAGACCGTCGCCGACGAGCTGATCGCCCTGGTCCGCGAGGAGATGGGTGCGGTGGTCGCGCTGCGCCAGGTCGACGTGGTGCCCGCGCTGCCCAAGACGCGATCGGGCAAGATCCTGCGGAAGACGATGCGGGAGATCGCCGACGGCCGGCCCGGCACGGTGCCGTCGACCATCGAGGACCCGGCGGTCCTCGACGAGCTCCGGCCCGTGCTGCACCATGCACCCTGAGCCCGCTGCGCGCCCTGAGCCCCTCGGCAAGCTCAGGACAGGCTTCGTCGAAGGACGCCAACCGATCAGCTCTTCGACAGGCCCAGGGCACATGTGGTCGGAGCTGGCCGACGCCTTCCGCACCCTCGACTACCGGGTCGACGCCGTTGTGGAGCTGATCGGGGCGGAGGAGCACGCGGCCCTGGCCCGCAACAGCACCGTCCCGGCGACCCGGGCGTTGGCCCGGCGGGACGACCCGCTGGCCACGTTGACCCGGCTGTGGCTGCTGCAGCAGCCGGTGCCGGGTACGGCGCTGGAGCCGGCCCTGCCCGGGCTGGTCCAGCCGCTGGTCGAGGCCGGGATCCTGGCGGCCGAGTCCGGCCAGGTGCGGGCGCTGGTCGACCTCCGGCCCTACGCCACCGACGACGGCGACTACTGGGTGGCGGCCGACCTGACCCCGAACCTGGACACCCGAGTCCGGCCGATCCACCCCGATCACGTGCTCGGTGTCTCCGCCGCCTCGGCCAGCCTGGCCCAGCTGACCCTCCGCCGGCCCGTCGGCCGGGCTCTGGACCTGGGCACCGGCTGCGGCGTTCAGAGCCTGCACCTGGCCCGGCACGCGGAGGCCGTGGTGGCGACCGACCTGAACCTGCGGGCCGTGCACCTGGCGCGGATCACCTTCGCCCTCAACGGCATCGCCGTCGACCTGCGGCCCGGAGACCTCTACGCGCCGGTGGCGGGGGAGCGGTTCGACCTGATCACCGCCAACCCGCCGTACGTGATGTCGCCGCCGGACGAGTCCCGGCTGACCTACCGAGAGGGCGACGCCCCCGGCGACACGCTGGTAGAGCGGGTGGTGGTCGAGGGGGCGGCGCACCTGGCCGACGGTGGCGTGCTGCAGGTGCTGGCCAACTGGGCCCACCTCCGCGGCCAGGACTGGACCGACCGGGTCGGCGGCTGGCTGGCCCGGACCGGCTGCGACGGTCACGTGGTGCAGCGGGAGGTGCTGGACCCGTACGCCTACATCGAGATCTGGCTGGCCGACGCTGGACTGACCGGCTCGGCCAGGTACGCCGAGCGCTACGCCGCCTGGTGCGACTACTTCGACGGGCTGGGCATCGAAGCCGTCGGGCTGGGTTGGCTGACGCTACGGCGACGCGGGCGTACGCCGTCGGTACGGATCGAGGACTGGCCCCATCCGGTCGAGCAGCCGATCGCGCCGGCGCTGGCGGCCGACCTCGACGCCGTCGACCGGCTGGCCGGGCTGACCGACGAACAGATCCTGGCCGGCCGGTGGCGGCTGGCGACCGACGTGGTCGAGGAGACGACCGGGCGGCCGGGCGCCGCCGACCCCGAGCACCTGGTCTTCCGCCAGCAGCGCGGGTTCCGCCGGGCGATGCCCCTGGACACGGCCACTGCCGGCATCCTCGGCGCCTGCGACGGTGAGCTGACCCTCGCCCAGATCGTGGCCTCGGTCGCCGGCCTGCTGGACGTTGAGGAAACGGCGTTGACCCGGCAGACGGTTGACCGGGTCAGGATGCTGGTAGCGGAGGGCTGGCTGGCCTGACCACCGGTTCCGGGGAATTCATCCCGGTAGAACAGCGTTTTCTCGGTCTCGGCGGCGGAGCCCGTAGAGTATGCCCGCCGCGCCGGTGCAATATGAACCACGAGCGAAGGAAATCCATGGCCGTCAAGGAAGGGGGCCGGCGACTCGTCATCGTCGAGTCGCCGACCAAGGCGTCCAAGATCGCCAGCTTCCTCGGCGACGGGTACATCGTCGAGTCGAGCCGGGGCCACGTCCGCGACCTGCCGACCGGCGCTGCGGAGGTGCCGGCCAAGTACAAGGGCGAGAAGTGGGCGCGCACCGGCGTCGACGTGGACAACGGCTTCGAGGCGCTCTACGTCGTCAACCCGGACAAGCGGGCGACCCTCCGGTCCCTGAAGGACGCGCTGTCCCGGGCGGACGAGCTGCTGCTGGCCACCGACGGTGACCGCGAGGGCGAGGCGATCGCCTGGCACCTGTTGCAGGAGCTCAAGCCTCGGGTCCCGGCCCGGCGGATGGTCTTCCACGAGATCACCCCGACCGCGATCGCGGAGGCCGTCGCCAACCCGCGCGACCTCGACTCGGACCTGGTCGACGCCCAGGAGACCCGCCGGATCCTGGACCGGCTCTACGGGTACGAGGTCTCCCCGGTGTTGTGGAAGAAGGTCATGCCGCGGCTGTCGGCGGGCCGGGTGCAGTCGGTCGCCACCCGGCTGGTGGTGGACCGGGAGCGGGAGCGGATGGCGTTCCGGCCCGCCTCGTACTGGGACCTCGACGCCGTGCTCGACGCCGGCGACGGTGCCGAGCCGCCGCTGTTCCCGGCCCGGCTGACCCGGGTGGGCGAGCGCCGGGTGGCCCAGGGCCGTGACTTCGACAGTCGCGGCCGGCTGGTGGAGCGCGGCGCGGAGGCTCTGCTGCACCTGGACCAGGCCCAGGCCGAGGACCTGGCGGCGGCCCTGCGGACGGCCGGGTACCGGGTACGCAGCGTCGAGTCCAAGCCCTACACCCGTCGCCCGTACGCGCCGTTCCGCACCACGACCATGCAGCAGGAGGCGGGCCGCAAGCTCGGCTTCACCGCCCAGCGGGCGATGTCGGTGGCCCAGGAGCTCTACGAGGCCGGCTTCATCACCTACATGCGGACCGACTCGGTGACCCTGTCCGACACCGCGATCACCGCGGCGCGCAACCAGGTGCGGCAGCTGTTCGGGCCCGACTACCTGCCCGACCGCCCGCGGGTCTACACCTCCAAGGTCAAGAACGCCCAGGAGGCGCACGAGGCGATCCGGCCGGCGGGGGAGGCGTTCCTGACTCCGGCGCAGACCGGGCTGACCGGTGACCAGTTCCGGCTCTACGAGCTGATCTGGATGCGCACCATCTCCTCGCAGATGAAGGATGCCGAGGGCCAGTCGATCACCGTCACGATCGACGCCACTCCGGAACGGGGTGAGCCCTGCACCTTCGTCGCCTCGGGACGGACCATCACCTTCCACGGCTTCCTCAAGGCCTACGTCGAGTCCATCGACGACGCCGACCAGACCACCGACGACGCGCAGACCCGGCTGCCCAACCTCGTCGAGGGGCATCCGCTGCGGCCGGAGTCGGTCACGGCTTCCGGCCACGAGACCCGGCCCCCGGCCCGCTACACCGAACCGTCGCTGGTGGCCAAGCTCGAGGAGCTGGAGATCGGCCGGCCCTCGACGTACGCCTCGATCATCCGCACCATCACCAGCCGCGACTACGTGTTCAAGCGCGGCTCCGCGCTGGTGCCGACCTGGTTGGCGTTCGCCGTCACCCGGCTGCTGGAGGAGCACTTCCCGAACCTGGTGGACTACGCGTTCACCGCGGAGATGGAGGAGGTGCTGGACCAGATCGCCGGCGGCAACGCCGAGCGGGTCGCGGTGCTGACCGACTTCTACTTTGGTTCTCAGGGCGCCTCCGGCGCGGGCGGCGACGACCGGGAGGGGCTGCAGCGGCTGGTCTCGGAGCTCGGCGATATCGATGCTCGCCGGCTGTCCACGTTTCCGATCGGCGATCTCGAGACGACCGCCGACAACCCGATCGTGGTGCGGGTCGGCCGCTACGGCACCTACGTCGAGGACGAGCAGGGCCGGCGGGCCAACGTGGCCGACGACCTGCCGCCGGACGAGCTGACCGTCGAGCTGGCCCAGGAGCTGCTGGCCCGCCCGATGGGCGAGGAGCGCGAGCTGGGCGTCGACCCCGACACCGGGCGGATGATCGTGGCCCGCAACGGGCGCTACGGGCCGTACGTCACCGAGGTGCTGGACGAGGGGAACGGTGGCGGCAGCAGCAGCAGCAGCAAGGCCAAGCCGCGGACCGGGTCGCTGTTCGCCTCGATGACCCTGGAGACGGTGGACCTGGAGACGGCGCTGCGGCTGATGAGCCTGCCCCGGGTGGTCGGCACCGACGAGGACGGGGTGGAGATCACCGCCCAGAACGGCCGCTACGGGCCCTACCTCAAGAAGGGCACCGACTCCCGGTCGCTGGAGTCGGAGGACCAGATCTTCACCGTCACGCTGGACGAGGCCCGGGCGATCTACGCCCAGCCCAAGCAGCGCGGCCGGGCCGCCGCCAAGCCGCCGCTCGCCGAGCTCGGGCCGGACCCGGTGTCCGGGCGGCCGATGGTGATCAAGGACGGGCGCTTCGGGGCGTACGTGACCGACGGCGAGACGAATGCGACGTTGCGCCGCGGCGACGAGATCGCGGCGGTCACCGCCGAGCGGGCGGCCGAGCTGCTGGCGGAGAAGCGGGCCAAGGGGCCGGCGCCGAAGAAGCGGCCGGCGAAGAAGACCGCCGCGAGGAAGGCCCCGGCGGGCAACGGCTCGGCAGTGGCCAAGAAGACCGCGGCCAAGAAGACGGCGGCCAAGGCGCCCGCACGGACGCGCTGACCCCTCGGATCTGCGCAGCCGGCTGCCCCTAGGCTGCACTCGCATGCGGCACCGTGTCCCCGTCCAGTTCGAGTTCGCCCTGCTCGGGCCGCAAGGGGTCCTCGACCTGATGATGACCCTGAGGTACCGCGGCCGGACGACGGCCGCACCGATCATCCGGTACCAGGCGCTGGACGAGCGGGGACAACCCCTGACCGGGGTGAGCGTCCACTCCTGCTACGGCACCGACCGTGGCGAGCTGGCCCTGACGCCCGGCGAGAACACCGACCTGCTCTACCTACGCGGTCCCAACTCCCGCCGAACCGCGGACGTGCACGGTGAGGTCGTCGAGCTCCGGCCGCTGGACCGGAGGGAGAATCCGGTCACCCAGGTGGTCCAGCAGGACGCCGCGGGCCGTGAGCTGCCCTCGGGCGGCGGCTTCGACTACGTCACCGTGCTGAATCCGTGGCCGGCCGAGGCGCTCTGCCGGGTGGTGGCCGTCGCCCTCGACGCCCCGTCGTCCGGTCCCCAGGGGGCTGTGGAGGTGGTGTCGCTGACGCCGCAGCCTCTCGTCGTCCCGGCGAGCAGCCAGGTGCCGGTGGCCCCGCCGCCCGACGCGTACGCCGCGATCAGCCGCTACTTCGGCTCCGCCTTCGTCACGGTCAAGGCCTACCCCGCGGCGGGGTGACTGGACTCGCTCGTCGGCGAGCGGAGCACTAGGTCGCGTCGCAACCATCCGTCCTCGCCGGCTCGCGCTCCCGCCAGGCCCGTCCACGCTCCGCAACCTGGCCGCTCCGCCTGCCGGCCGCACTCGACCTCCTCGGGATCGTGGGAGGATTTCGGCATGGCGAAGGGCAAGCGGGACCGGGGCAAGGGGCGTAAGTCCGCAGCCCCGCCGGCCGCTGCCGCGAACGGCAAGGTCACCTCGGCTCTGGCCCCGACCGCGCCGACGCCACCCGCGCGCAGCAACCGGCCGCCAGGCCAGCGGTTCTACGACCTTCCCTACAGCGCCGCCGCCCCGCGGCTGATCAAGCCCGACCTCGGGCTGCACAACCTTGTCGCGCGGGCCGGGCACAACGCCGCGTACTCCATCGACGTCACGCTGCTCGACGCACCGGACCACCGACTCATCCGCTCCGGCGTGCTGCTGGCCCATCGGGTGCTCGACGGCCGCGGCGAGTGGTATCTCACCGCGCCCGACTGGCAGCCGCTACTGCCCAAGGACCGGATCGAGCCGATGGGGCACGCCGACCTGCCGGAGGAGCTCGCGGACCTGCTGCGGCCCCTGCGCCGACGAGGGACGCTGGGACCGGTCGCCGCGTTGACCTGCGACCGGCGCGAGTTCGCGCTGCGCGACGACCAGGGCACCACGCTGGCCCTGCTGCGGGACGACAAGGTCACCGTACGCCGCGGCGGCCTGACCACCGCTCGCTACCGCGAGGTGATGATCACCCCGGTCGGTCCGGGCCTCAGCGACGAGCAGACCGCCTGGCTGGATCGGGCGTTCATCCAGGCCGGCGCCACGTACGTGCCGAGGTTCCCCCGCCTGGTCACCCGGCTCGGCGCCCCCGCCACCGGTCCGACCGACGTGCCGGTGCCGGAGCCGTTCGACGTCGACGCCTCGTTCAAGAGGTTCGTCTCCCAGCTGGTGGGCCTGCGGCTGCGCCGGATCGTCGA
>DASQVF010000346.1:0-3435 GCA_035640915.1 Propionibacteriaceae bacterium | reverse complement strand
CCGGCCGGATCCTACGTAAACGTAGGTTCCTGTCACCGAACGCAGGTTGCAACCTGCGCAGCGGTCCCGAAACCTACGTGAACGTAGGTTTCGGCGAGGAGTAGGCGGACGAAAGGGCCTGGCTCGGGTTGGTTCGACATGAGAGTCTGGGAGGCGATGACAGTTCCGCAGACCACTCCCTCTCCCGATGACGAGCTGCTCGTGGAGCGCCTCGAGCCCCGTCCCCGGACCGCCCCCGACACCGACACCGACACCGACACCGACGGCGACCAGCTGGACCTCGCCGACCGGCAGGCACTGCGCCGGGTCGCCGGCCTGTCCACCGAGCTGGCCGACGTCACCGAGGTCGAGTACCGCCAGCTGCGGCTGGAGCGGGTGGTGCTGGTCAGCGTCTGGTCCACCGGCACGGACGTGGACGCCGGAAACGCGATGGCCGAGCTGAAGCGGCTGGCCGAGACGGCCGGGTCGCAGGTTCTGGAGGGCCTGGTGCAGCGGCGGACCCGGCCGGACCCGTCGACCTACATCGGCCGGGGCAAGGTCGCCGAGCTGCGCGACGTGGTGGTCGCCACCGGCGCCGACACGGTGATCTGCGACGGTGAGCTCAGCCCGGCGCAGCTGCGCAA
This sequence comes from Propionibacteriaceae bacterium, assembly GCA_035640915.1. GTDB lineage: Bacteria > Actinomycetota > Actinomycetes > Propionibacteriales > Propionibacteriaceae > Microlunatus. Next base: position 2,812 of record DASQVF010000346.1, on the reverse strand, counting down.
CCTCGAGGACCAGGTCAAGGTGAAGGTGATCGACCGTACGGCGCTGATCCTCGACATCTTCGCCTCCCACGCCCGTAGCGCCGAGGGCAAGGCTCAGGTCGAGCTGGCCCAGTTGCAGTACCTCAAGCAGCGACTGCGCGGCTGGGGCGGCAACCTCTCCCGGCAGGTCGGCGGCCGGGCCAGCGGCGGTGTCGGGATCGGCGGCCGCGGTCCCGGCGAGACCAAGCTGGAGACGGACCGGCGGCGGATCAACAGCCGGATCGCCAGGCTGCGAACCGCCCTCCGCGAGATGGACAGCACCCGGGAGACCAAGCGGGCGGAGCGGCGCCGCCACCAGGTGCCCTCGGTCGCCATCGTCGGCTACACCAACGCCGGCAAGTCGAGCCTGCTCAACCGGCTCACCGGCGCTGGCGTGCTGGTCGAGGATGCACTGTTCGCCACGCTCGACCCGACCACCCGACGGTCGGAGACCGCCGACGGACGGGTCTACACACTGACCGACACCGTCGGTTTCGTCCGCCATCTGCCGCACGACCTGGTCGAGGCCTTCGCCTCCACGCTGGAGGAGTCGGCCACGGCGGACCTGCTGCTGCACGTGGTGGACGGGGCGGACCCGGATCCCGCCGGCCAGATCCGCGCGGTCCGCGGGGTGCTGGCCGACATCGGTGCGGGCGACGTGCCGGAGCAGCTGGTGATCAACAAGGCCGACGAGGCGCCCGCCGACGTGCTGGCCACGCTGCGCACGACCTATCCCGACGCGGTCGTGGTCTCGGCCCGCACCGGCGAGGGCATGGACCGGCTGCGTGCGGTGGTGGAGTCGCGGCTACCGCGGCCGGCCGTCGAGGTGGCGGCGCTGGTGCCCTACGAGCGCGGTGACCTGATCGACCGGATCCACCGCTCCGGCGAGCTGCTGACCACTGAGCACACCGACGCGGGCACTCGGCTGACCGCCCGGGTGAATCCGGATCTGGCCGGCGAGCTGGCTCCGTACGCCCTCGTGGCGCCCTAGCCCGGGCTGGTCTGCGGACTACAGTGCACCGGTGACCGACGAGCCGGGTGGAGGTCGACCGGCGGTGACCCCTTCGACGGGCTCAGGACGCAGCCACCGGGACGTGCTGGCGTACGCGGTTCAGGGCCTCGGTGGTTCCGAGCGGCCGGGCCAAGTGGCGATGGCCGACGCCATCGCGTCCGCGTTCGCGTCCGGCCGCCACCTGCTGGTCCAGGCCGGGACCGGGACCGGGAAGTCCCTGGGCTACCTGGCGCCGGCCCTGGTGCGGCTGACCGAGCAGCCGGGGGAGCGGATCGTGGTGGCCACCGCCACCCTGGCCCTGCAGAGCCAGCTCGCCAACGCCGACATCCCGGCCGCCCTGGACGCGGTGGAGGCGGTAACCGGCGAGCGGCCCCGGCACGCCATCCTCAAGGGCCGGACGAACTACGCCTGCCTGCTCAAGGTTCGCGACGGGACCGCCCAGGACCAGCAGACCCTGATCACCGCCGACGACCTGGCCTCGACGATCAAGGCGGCTCCGCTGGCCACCCCGGAGTCGGTCCTCGGTGCCGAGGTGCTGGCGCTGCGGGAGTGGGCCGAGGAGCAGGCCGGATCCGGCGGACTGGCCGACCGCGACGACGCCCCGTCGCACACCGAACGGGCCTGGCAGCAGGTCTCGGTCCCGGTGCGCGAGTGCCTGACCCCGCAACGCTGCCCCTACGGCGACGCCTGCCTGGTCGAGGCGTCCCGGGACGCCGCCCGGGCCGCCGACCTGGTGGTGACCAATCACGCGCTGCTGGCCATCGACGCGATGCACGGCGGCACGGCGCTGCCGGAGCACACGGCGGTGATCATCGACGAGGCGCACGAGCTGGTCGGCCGGGTGACCGGAGCCGCCTCGGCCGAGCTCACCCCGACGATGGTCGAGCGGGTTGCCCGGCGGGCTCTGACCTACCTCGACGACGAGGACGCGCTCGCCCTGCTGGAGTCGGCGGACGCGCTTCGCGGTGCCCTGGACGCCGCGCCGCTGGCCCGGGTCGAGGACCCGGACGGCGCCGTGGTGGCCGGCTGCGTGGCGGTTCGCAACGCCGCGCGGACCGCGGTCAGCACCCTGACCAGCGGCGAGGACAAGGGCGACACCGAGCGGCGGCAGGCGGCCGCCGCCGTGCGCGAGGTCTTCGACATCGCCGAGCGGATGGCCGGACTGGCCGAGCACGACGTGGTCTGGGTGGCCGACCGGGAACGGCTCGGTCGGGAGGTCCGGGTGGCGCCGCTGACGGTCGCCGGGCTGATGCGGTCGGCGGTCTTCGGCTCCCGGACCGTCGTGCTGACCTCGGCCACCCTCAAGCTCGGTGGCGAGTTCACCCCGCTCGCGGCCAGTGTCGGCCTCCGCGCCGCCGAGCGCCACGACGAGCCGGGCTGGATGCCCGAGCCGGTCGATGACCCGGAGGTCCCGAGCAAGGGGGGCGACCCCCTTGGACCCCCGCCGCGAGGGCAACAACACACGGGAGCGCGGGAGCCCGAGGCCGACCAGGACACGGTCGTGCCGTGGCGGGGACTGGACGTCGGGTCACCCTTCGCGTACCGGCAGCAGGGGATCCGCTATGTCGCCCGCGCCCTGCCACCACCTGGCCGGGACGGACTGTCCGAGGCGGCCCTGGCCGAGATCGCCGAGCTGGTCTGGGCCGCCGGCGGGCGCACCCTGGGACTGTTCAGCTCGCGCCGGGCGGCCGAGACCGCCGCGGTGCACGTCCGGCGGGAGCTGCCCAAGCTGACCGTGCTGTGCCAGGGAGACGCCCAGCTGCCCGAGCTGACCCGCCGGTT
>DASQVF010000345.1:0-28558 GCA_035640915.1 Propionibacteriaceae bacterium | reverse complement strand
ACCGCGTCGTAGTCGAAGCCATCGAGCGGGAAGGCCTCACGGGGTGGAGCGGCCGGCTCGAGTCCGAGCTCGGCGGCCGCCCAGAAGAAGTCGTCGCTGAGGTCGTCGTCGCCGTACGCGCCGCCGCCGAAGGCGCCGTGGTCGTCGGGGGCGACCAGGTGCGGGTGGCGCTCCGCGGCGGCGTACGCGACCCCGGCGGCCCGAAGGAGCCGCGCGGCGTACGCCGGGTCACTGTCGGCGAAGGTCCGGGCCGCCCGGGCGGTGACCGCGGCCAGGTGCAGTCCGGCTCCCGTCGAGGGCCGGTGTAGCACCCGGGGAGCCGGGTCGAGGTGCGGCCACATCGCCGGTGGTGCCCAGTCCGTGCCGTGGACCCGGTGGAAGGCCAGCCCCGCGTACATGTGCCCCGGCGGCACCTGCATCCGCAGCAGCCAGTCCAGCTGCCAGCGGACCTCCTCCACCAGGGCGGTCTCGAGATCGGGCGGGGCGGTGTGCGGGTGGGCCCGCAGCAGGTCGACGGCGGCCAGCAGCTGCCAGGCCGGCAGGGCGCCCGAGGTGACGTACTTGCCGTGGTCCCCGGCGTCGTACCAGCCGCCCGAGACATCGAACCGGCCGGTCTCGGTCCAGCCGGGGTAGAGCCGCTCCGCGCCCGGGCCGGCCCAGGCCGGCACGGCGGTGTCGCCGGTGTTCGGCGGGACGCCCAGGTGTCCGGCCGGCCGGCCGTAGCCCGGCGCCCGGGCCTCGTCGATCGGGCACCCCGAGCGCTGCAGGTAGAAGAAGCGCAGGGCGTCGGCGGCCAGGCCGGCGTAGAGGCGCTTCTCGATCGCGAATGGGTGGCTGGCGGCATCGCCGGCGACGATCCGGAACCCGCCGGGCGCGGCGAGCGCGGAGAAGTCGAGCGTGTGCACGTCCAGGCCCGACGTGGGCTCCGGCCGTTCCGGCCAGGGTCGGCTGCGCCCGGCGTACGCAGTGCGGCCGTGCCCGTCGACCACGGTGAAGTCGACGGGCTCAGGTGCCGAGGAGACCAGCGTGGCCGACTTGGGCCCGGACGGCAGGTAGCCCAGCTGGTTGACCCGGACCGCGGGCCGATCGGTCACGTCTGCAGCGCGGCGCGGACCAGGTCGGCCACCAGGTCCGGGTCCTCCAGATACGGCAGATGGGCGACGCGCGGCAGCTCGCGGCCCGTTCCGTTCGGAAGCCGTTCCACGATCCGCTGACAGCGCTCGTTGAGGACCGGAACGTCCAGCTCGCCCCACGCCACCGTCACCGGGACGGTGATCTCGGCCAGGCGGGACCAGGCGGAGTGCTCAGTCTCCTCCGCGGCCGCCCCGGCCTCGGCCTCCAGGGCGATGGCGTTCATCTCCAAGAACAGGTCGCGGACCGGACCGCTGATCCGGCCCTCGGGTCCGGCCGGTCCGTCGAGCCACAACCAGGCCTCCAGCCGGTTGGCCTCGGCCAGGTCGCCGGCCTCGATGGCGGCGTCGATCGCCCCGTCCAGTCGCTCGGTCTGCGGGTCGATCGACTCCATGGGCGGCGCGCCGCTGATCGCCGGGGACAGCAGCACCAGGCCGGCGACCCGCTCCGGATAGGTGAGCGCCGCGTCCAACGCGACCCGGCCACCGGCCGAGCTGGCCACCAGCCAGACCTGATCGAGATCGAAGGCATCCAGCAGTGCCTGCAGGTCCCGATCGTGGCTGAACGCATCCGAGCTGGCCACGCTCTGCCCGAAACCGCGCCGGTCGTAGGCCACCAGGGAGTAGCCGGGAGAGAGCCGATCAGCGGTCTCGTACCAGGATCGCCGGTCGGTCACCCCGGAATGCAGCAGCACCAGCGTCGGCGGGGAACCCGCCCAGCGTTCCGCGGCCAGCCGGCCGCCGGGGACATCAACCTGAAGGAACTCGCGCGCCATGGCGCCATCCTGCCGGTTCTAGGATCGACGACCATGGCGGTGGGCATCCGAGTCGTCACGGAGGACGACGCCTCGACGCTCGCCGAGCTCCTCACCGGCAACCGCACCTTCCTCGCCCCCTGGGACCCGGTGCGCGACGACGCGTACTTCACCGTCGACGGCCAGCGCGACCTGTTGGCCCGGTCCCTGCGCCGGCTCCGCTCGGGCATCGACTGGCCGGGGGTGATCACCGTCGACGGCGCACCGGTCGGCCGGGTCAACCTCAACAATGTGATCCGCGGGGCCTTCTGCTCGGCCGACCTGGGCTACTGGGTCGACCAGGCCCACAACGGTCGTGGGGTGGCGACAGCCGCCGTCGGTGCGGTGGTGCAACTGGCCTTCACCGAGCTCGGCCTGCACCGGGTGCAGGCCGGCACCCTGCTGCACAACCGCGGCTCGCAGAAGGTGCTGGAGCGCAACGGCTTCACGCCGATCGGGGTGGCGCCGCGCTACCTCAACATCGCCGGCCGATGGCAGGACCACCTGCTCTTCCAGCGCCTGGCCGACGACCCGAGAGATGTGCCCTGAGCCTGTCGAGATGTGCCCTGAGCCTGTCGAAGGGCCACGGACGGGGCTTCGACAGGCTCAGCCCGCATGACAGGTGGACCTCAGAGCACCCGGCTGCGCTGGTCCACGCCCAGCTCGCCGTAGGGGTAGTCGGTTGCGTGCAGGTCGCTTGCCTCGTCCAGAGCCGCGGTCTCCTCCGGGCTGAGGTGCAGATCGGCGGCCTTGAGGTTGGTCTCCAGCTGTTCCACCGTACGCGCGCCCAGGATGGTCGACGTCACCGCCGGCCGGTCGGTCACCCAGGCCAGGGCGACCTCGGCCATGGAGACGCCGCGGTCCTCGGCCACCTTCTGCACCGCGTCGACGATCGTCCAGGTGCGGTCGGTGCCGCGCCGGTCCCACGCCTCCATGCCCCGGTCCGGGTCCTCGCCGAGCCGGGTCGCGCCGGTCGGCCGGGAGTCGCGGGTGTACTTGCCGGAGAGCCAGCCGCCACCGAGCGGGCTCCACGGGAGCATCCCCATCCCGGCGTCCAGCACCGCAGGCACGATCTCCCACTCGATCTCGCGCACCAGCAGGCTGTACTGCGGCTGCAGGGTGACCGGCCCGGGCACGCCGAGGGCCCGCGCCAGATGCACGGCCTTGGTCAGCTGCCAGCCGGTGAAGTTGGACAGGCCGTAGTAGCCGATCTTGCCGGCCGCCACGAAGCCGCCCAGGGTCCGCAGCGTCTCCTCCAGCGGGGTCACCGGGTCCCAGGCGTGCACCTGGTAGAGGTCGACGTGCTCCAGGTCGAGCCGGCGCAGCGAGGCGTCCAGGGCCCGGGTCAGGTGACGGGTGGACAGACCGGCGGCGTTCGGCTCGTCCCCCATCGGGAACCGGCCCTTGGTGGCCAGCACCACCCGCCCGGTGACGTCGGCCGGGCGCGCGGCGAACCAGCGTCCGATGATCTCCTCACTGACCCCGCTGGAGTAGACGTCGGCGGTGTCCACCAGCGTCCCACCGGCCTCGACGAACCGGTCGAGCTGCGCGTACGCCCCGTCCTCGTCGGTCTCGCTGCCGAAGGTCATCGTGCCCAGACAGAGGTTCGACACGGCGCAGCCGCTGCGGCCAAGAGTGCGATAGTCCATGTCCACAGTCTTTCCCGCCTCGGTCGGACGGCAACCGGCGGGTGCCCGGCCCTCGGCGACGGAACCTACGTAAACGTAGGTTCCGCCCCCTCTGCGCGGGTTGCAACCTGCGCAGAGGCACCGAAACCTACGTAAACGTAGGTTTCGGCAGGGAGAGGGCGTAGGGGAGCAGTGGAGCAGTCAGCCCGCCTACGCCTTGGCGGCGGTGGTGGTGGCGGCACCCACCTCGCGCACGGCGGCGGCGACCGCCGGGGCGACCGAGGCGTCGAACACGCTGGGGATGATGTAGCTCGCGTTGAGCTCGTCGGGGGCCACCCGGTTGGCGATCGCGGTGGCGGCGGCGGACAGCATCGCGTCGGTGATGTCGGTCAGCCCCCCGTCGAGCAGCCCGCGGAAGAAGCCGGGGAACGCCAGCACGTTGTTGATCTGGTTCGGGAAGTCGCTGCGCCCGGTGGCCACCACGGCGGCGTGCCGCTGGGCCTCGATCGGGTCGACCTCGGGGATCGGGTTGGCCAGCCCGAAGACGATGGCGTCCTTCGCCATTGCCGCGATGTCGTTGCCGTCCAGGATGTGCGGCGCGGAGACGCCGATGAAGACGTCCGCCCCGACCAGCACCTCCTTCAGGCTGCCGGACCGCTTCTCGACGTTGGTGTTGTCCACCAGCCAGCGGCGCATCGCCGAGGAGCCGTCCGGCGCGTCCCAGACCGCGCCCTTGCTGTCGCAGCCGATGATCCGGGTCGCCCCCTGCCTGATCAGCAGCCGGATGATCGCCGACCCGGCCGCGCCGACGCCGGATACCACGAAGGACACGTCGGCGATGTCCTTGCCGACCACCCGCAGTGCGTTGATCAGCGCGGCGAGGACGACGATCGCGGTGCCGTGCTGGTCGTCGTGGAACACCGGGATGTCGAGCTCGGCGCGCAGCCGCTCCTCGATCTCGAAGCAGCGCGGCGCCGAGATGTCCTCCAGGTTGACTCCGCCGTACACCGGGGCGATCGCCTTGACGATCTCCACGATCTTGTCGCTGTCCTGGGTGTCCAGGCACACCGGCCAGGCGTCCACCCCGGCGAACCGCTTGAACAGCGCGGCCTTGCCCTCCATCACGGGCAGGGCCGCGGCCGGGCCGATGTTGCCCAGCCCGAGCACCGCCGACCCGTCGGTCACCACCGCGACGGTGTTCCGCTTGATGGTGAGCCGCCGGGCGTCCTCGGGCTTCTCCACGATGGCCAGGCAGACGCGGGCGACCCCCGGGGTGTACGCCCGGGACAGGTCGTCGCGATGCTTCAGCGCCACCTTCGGGTTGACCTCGATCTTGCCGCCCAGGTGCAGCAGGAAGGTCCGGTCGGAGACCTTGCGGACGCTGAAGCCCTCCTGCCCTTCGATGGCCTTGGTGATCGACTCGGAGTGGGCGACGTCGCTGGCGTTGCAGGACACGTCGACGACCAGCATCTGCGGATGCGACTCCACCACGTCGAGCGCGGTGATCGCGCCGCCGGCCTCGGCCACCACCGTGGAGAGCCGGGCGGTCGCGGCCGGATCGGTGGGCGCCTCGACGCGCACGGTGATCGAGTACCCGGGACTGGGTGCGGCCATGGGAACGGCGGTCCTCTCCTGGCCGGTCACGGCGGCCAGTCCCAGAATCTAGGGGTCACGAGGCGGCCCGGCAACCGCACCCCTCCTGCCGCACTCCGCGGCAGTTACGCGGACTCCGCGGCCGCTGCCGGTGCCGCGGAGTCCACCGAAAGGCCGCGGAGTGCCGCACTAGGCTTCCGCTATGGCGGTGGTGGCACTTCCTGACCTTGTCCGGCCGCCGAACCTCGACCGGGTGTCCCGGTCGCTGGCGGTCGCCGGCCTCGGCCTGCTGCTGGTCACCAGCCTGGCCAGCGTCGGCTACCTGGTCGTCCGGACCCGACCGGCCGACCTGCCGCTGCACGCCGACACGGTGGCGCTGGCCGCCGGTGGCGAGGTGACGGAGGTGCGGGCCGTCGAGGTCGTCCCGGGCACCCGGGTGCTGGCCGGGACGCCGGAGACCGACCGGCTGGTCGCCGAGGAGCGGGCCTGGCTGGCGGCCGGCACCGTACCGGTGGTCGACGGTGTGCCGCGAGACCTGGTGGTCGCCGGTCTGCTGGACCTGCGGGTGCTGAGCCGGACCTACGGCGTACCGGTCGCCGGCTGGAGCCCGGCCTGGCGCCACGTCTGGCCCCGGGACTCCGCCCTGGCCGCCGCGGCGCTGGCCCGGACCGGACACGTCGGCGACGCCGAGCGGATCGTGGCCTTTCTCGGTCGGGTGCAGCCGGCGTCGGGCGTACTGGCCGCGCGGTACCTGGCCGACGGGCAGGGCGAGCCGGACGACCGGGGGACCCAGCTCGACGGGGTGGGCTGGGCGCTGTGGGCTCTCGCCCAGGTGGCCGGGGCGCTGCCGGTGGGGGAGCGGGCGGACTTCATCCGTCAGCACTCAGCGCTGCTGGACCGGTCCTCCGCCGCGGCCCGGATGGCGATCGACAACCCGCGTACGCTGCCGCCGGTCTCGCCGGACTACTGGGAGGTGCCGGAGCGCCGGCGGACCCTGTCCACCGCCGCGCTGCTGGCCGCCGGGCTGGAGTCGGCGGCGGCTCTGTACGCGGTGCTCGGAGACGAGGTTGCGCGGACGACGGCGGCGGACGCGGCGACGCGGCTGCGGTCGGTGGTTCTCGCCCGGTTCGAGCCCGACGGGTTCCCGCGTCACCTCGGCGGGCGGGCGGACAGCGTAGATCTCGGCGTGAGCTTCCTGCTGCCGCCGTTCTCGGCGCAGGCCGAGCCTGCCGTGGTCGAGGCGTGGCGGCACGCCGGCCTGGCGATGGCCCGCCCGGCCGGCGGCCTCGCGCCGGGTGGGTCCTGGCGCCGGGACGGGATCAGCTGGACCAACGCCACCGCCACGTACGCGCTCACCGCCGCGGCGATCGGCGAGCGGGTTCAGGCCCGGGCCTGGCTCGGTTGGCTGGACCGGCACCGGACGCCGGCCGGGTCGTTCCCGGAGAAGGTGCTGGCCGACGGCCGCCCGGCGTCGGTCGCGCCGCTGGCCTGGACCGCCGCCGCGGTCGTCCTCACCGCCGACGCGCTCAGCGCCTGAGGCGGGCCTGCACCCTGCTCCACACGAGTTCCTTCGGCGATACCCACGTTGCAACCTGGGTATCGCAACGGGAACTCACGTGTACGTGAGTTCCCGAGAGCGGAGCAGACCAGTCAGAGCGGCCGGGTGAGCGCCAGCGGGTCGTAGAAGCAGGCGTCCCGGGCGGAGATCAGGGCGCCCTTCACCGCGCGCGGTCCCAGCTCGGTCAGCGCCATGATCTCGGTCCCCGCGTACGCCGGCTCGGCCAGCCGGATCGCCAGCCGGTCCCGGACCCGCGGCAGTAGGTAGCTGCTCAGCACTCCGAGGTAGCCGCCCAGGACCACTGCGTGCGGGTTCACGATGCCGATCACGTCGTCGACCGCCCGACCCAGAGCATCACCGGCCTGCTCGAGTGCGCTCAGCGCCGACTCCTGGCCGGCCTCCGCGGCCTCCGCGATGGCCCTGAGGGCCGCCTCCGGATCGTGGTCGACGGTGTCTCGGGCCTGGTCGGCCGCGACCAACGTCGCGTTGGCCAGCAGCGCCGCGGGCCCGGCCAGCGACTCCAGGCAGCCGGACCGGCCGCACCAGCACTCGGGCCCCGACGCGTCGATGTTGAGGTGCCCGAACTGACCGGCGTCGCCGCCGGCACCGCGGAAGATCTCCCCCCGGGTGATCACGGCGCTGCCGAGCGTGCGGGTGCCGCCGAAGTAGGCGGCGAAGCCATCGCTGGGCAGCGGCAGCTCGACCCGGGTGGCGAACAGCGCCGCCAGCTGGCACTCGTTGCTCACGCTCACCGAGGCGTGCTCGATGCCGAGGTCGTGCAGGGTCGCGGTGACCGCGGCGCCCAGGTCGAGGTTCTCCCAGTCGAACTTGTCGTAGTGCAGCACCGTGGTCCGGTCGCCAGCGATGGCGCCGCCGAGGCCGACCTCCAGAGCGACCAGCTGCTGGTCCTCCGGGATGCGCCGCAGCTGGTCGCGGAGCAGCTTGTCCAGCTGGTCGTAGCCCTCGGGTCCGGTGTGGCGCAGGTCGGCGGGCACGATCTCGGTCCAGAGCTCCCGACCGCCGACGGTGCTCGCGGCGAAGCTCACCTTGTCGACATTGACATGGACACCCAGCGCACACCACGGCTCGCCGTCGAAGGCGATCGGACGGGTGGGACGGCCGGCACCCGGTCGGCGGATCGGGTCGAGCTCGCGCACGAGCCGCCGTGATCGCAGCTCGCCGATGAGATCGGTCATGGTCGAGATTCCCAGACCGCATCCTCGAGCGATGTCGTGGCGGCTACTGGCTCCGTGGTCGCGTACATAGCGAAGGATCTGGGTAAGGTTGCCGTGTCTTAAGTCCCCCGAACCTCCGCTGCGACGAGCCCCGAAATCGGGCACCTTCGCTGGTGGCATGATTTGGATGCTAGCCGTACGCATCGCTGATGTCCCTGATCCCAGAGACCTAATTAGGCCGAACCTGAGCGGAAAACGAGGTTGCCTTTTGACCTCAGTTTTCCCTTGCTGGTAAAGGTTCCGGCGATCGCCCGGCCGAGCGGATCCGTTTGGGGCAAGATCAACAGCTCGACGGTCGCGAGGTCGGTCCATGATCAGCTCCTGAGCTCGGAACGACCGCGGTCGGTAGGGCGGCCAGCAGCCGACATCCAGTGGACCGGCGACCGCACTCGTTATCCTGCTCTGGCAGCGGTGACCCGCCGCCTCGACGCAAGGAGACCGACGCCTCGGTGACCGCCATCACGACCGCCAACGTCGCCACGGCCTTCGACGAGGCCGCCGACCGCTACGACCTGATGGTCGGACTCAACCCGGGCTACCACGACCACCTGCGTTCGGCGGCCGAGGCGCTGGCCGAGCGGTTGCCACGCCCATCGGGGTCCAACGGGGCCGCGGTGCTGCGGCTGGCCGACCTCGGCTGCGGCTCGGGCGCATCCACCCGGGCACTGCTGAACGCCACCCGGCGGCTCGGCGTACGCGCCTCCATCGTCGGTGTGGACGCATCGGCCGGCATGCTCGAGCGGGCCCGGGCCAAGTCCTGGCCGCCGGGGGTCAGCTTCGAGATCGGCATGGCGGAGGAGCTCGCCTTCGCCCGGGAGTCCTGGGGACTGGGCGACCGGGTGCCCGGAGTCTTGGCGGCGTACCTGTTCCGCAACGTCGCCGAGCGGGACAAGGTTCTGGCCGCGGTGTTCGACCTGCTCGACGACGACGGCTCCTTCGTGGTCCAGGAGTACTCGGTCGCCGGGTCGCCGGCGGCCGCCGCCGTCTGGTCGCTGGTCTGCTGGACCGTGGTCATCCCGCTGAGCTGGCTGACCTCCCGGCAGACCGGGCTCTACCGCTACCTGTGGCGCAGCGTGCTGGGGTTCGACTCGGTGCAGGCCTTCGTCGACCGGCTCTACGGGACCGGGTTCGTCGACGTCGAGGTGCGGACGGTGCCCGGCTGGCAGCGGGGCATCCTGCACACCTTCCGCGCCCGGAAGCCGGTCGCCGGACCGCAGTCATGAGCCGCTCCTGGCGCCCCGGGCGTGACCCGCGGGCCGTACGCCATCCCGCAACCCCGAGTTCCGCACGCGTGCCTGGTCAAGCTCGGTCCGCATCCGATGCCCGGCCGGTCCTGGTCGCCGGCGGCGGCATCGCCGGCATCGCGGCCGCGGTGGGACTGGCCGAGCGCGGCGTGCCGGTGGTCCTGGTCGAGCCGCAGGACCAGCTGGGTGGCCGGGTCCGGGCCTGGCCGGTCGACCACGAGGGCGCGTCTACTCCCGGGGGGACACCCCCCGGAACCCCCCGGGCGGGACGGGTGACGATGAGCCGCGGGTTCCACGCCTTCTTCCGCCAGTACTACAACCTGCGGTCCCTGTTACGCCGGGTGGACCCTGCGCTTGAGAGCCTGGTGCCGCTGGCCGACTACCCGCTGGTGCTGGCCGGCGGGCACGCGGACTCCTTCGCCCGGATCCCGCGTACGCCGCCGCTCAACCTGGCCGCCTTCGTCGCCCAGAGCCCGTCGTTCACCGCGCGCGACCTGGCTGCGGTCGACGTGCCGGCGGCCATGGAGTTGCTGGACGTCGACTTCCCGGGCACCTTCTCCGCGTACGACGGGGAGAGCGCCGCGGCGTTCCTCGATCGGCTGCACTTCCCGGACAAGGCCCGGCACCTGGCCCTGGAGGTGTTCGCCCGCAGCTTCTTCGCCCACCCCGACGAGTTCGCCGCCGGGGAGCTGGTGGCCATGTTCCATAGCTATTTCCTCGGCTCGTCGGAGGGGCTGCTGTTCGACGTGCCCAGCGACGACTACGACACGGTGTTCTGGGCGCCGCTCGGCCGCTACCTGGAGGGGCTCGGGGTCGACGTCCGCCGCGCTGAGCGGGTGGCGGCGCTCGACCCGTCGGGCCAACGGGTGTCCCTCGGCTCCGGGTCCGACCTCGAGGTCAGCGCGGTTGTGCTGGCGGCCGATGCCGTCACCACCCGGGACCTGCTGCTTGACGCCGGCCTCGGCGACGACTCCTACCGGGCGCGGGTGGCGGCGCAGCGCGCTGCGCCGCCTTTTGCGGTCTGGCGGCTGTGGCTGGACCGGACGGCTGGCGCGGAGCGGGCGGCGTTCCTGGGCACCGCCCAGTTCGGCCCGCTGGACAACATCTCGCTGCTGGAGCGGTTCGAGGAGGGCGCCCGGCGCTGGTCGGCGGCCCACGGGGGCTCGGTGGTCGAGCTGCACGCGTACGCCTTGGTCGGCGAGGTGGACGAGGACGGGCTCCGGACCCGGCTGATCGCGGAGCTGCACCGGATCTACCCCGAGCTGGCCGGCGCCCGGGTGCTGGCCGAGGAGTGGCTGGTGCAGTCCGACTGCCCGCTGGCCGGTCCTGGACCGTGGGCCGACCGGCTGACCGTCGACACGCCGGACTCCTGGGTGGTGCTGGCCGGGGACGGGATCCGCTGCGACTTCCCCGTCGCCCTGATGGAACGGGCCGCCACCACCGGCTTCCTGGCCGCCAACCGGCTGCTCAGCGACCGCGGCCTGCCCGGGCACGACCTGTGGACCGTGCCAATGCGCTCCCGGCACCGGCTGTCCCGGCCGCTGCACCGCCTGCTCGCCGGGTAGTGATCCCTCCGGCCGCGACGCGTACGGGCCGAGAACGCAGGGTCAGCCCAGGTGGACGTCGAACCCGCGCAACGCGTAGCCGGCGATCAGGTCGTCCCAGTCGATGGTGGGCTCGGCCGCGATGGTGACGTCTCGGGCGAGCAGCCGGTGCAGCAACACGTCCGACTCCAGAATCGCCAGTGGTTGCCCCGGGCACCGGTGGGCGCCATGGCCGAAGCTGAGCACGGCCTCGTCGACGCCGGGCGGGAGGGGTCGCATCGGACAGAGGTCGAGCGGTTCCGGGCCGACCGTCTCGGAATCGGCGTTGGCCGCTCGGACGCACAGGTCGACCAGATCCCCCGGCTCGGCGGTGAACGTGGTGCCGTCGTCGTCGAAGGACACCGGCTGCTGTACGCGGCGGTAGAGGTGCCCGACGACCGGTTCGAGTCGGATGATCTCGTTCAGGATCGCCAGCCGTTCGGGCTGCTGGGCCACGAGGTAGCGGTTGCGCAGCTCGGGGTGTCGCAGCAGGTGCCACGCGGCCATGCCGATGAACTCGCGCGTGGTGACCATGCCCGCAGTGCCGTACGTGACGCACTCGACGAGGATGTCCGCGTTGGTGTAGCCCTCCGCGATCAGGTGGCTGATCACGTCCTCCCGTGGGGCCCGGCGCCGACTCCGGATCGCCGGGCGAACGTCGAAGACGTAGAACCGGAGCACCGGCAGCAGCCCGTTCCAGGCGGCCCGCATCCAGTCCCGTCGGGTCCGGCCGAGGTCGTCCCGGGTGATGTCGAAGGGTGGCTGGTTGAAGAAGGACACCAGCCGCCGGGCCATGGCCGGGACCGGTGAGTCGGTCAGCCCGACCGCCTGGGCCGTCACCTCGACCGTGTAGAGCAGGGCCAGCTCGTCGAGCCGGATGACCGGCTGGGCCGCCGCCCGGGCCAGCAGCCGATCGGCGCACTCGGCCATGAGGGTGCTGTAGCGGGCTGCGACCACCTTCGGCGCAAAGAACCGGCCCACCTTCGAGCGTTGCCCGTCGTGCATCGGCCCGTCCGAGACGAGGATCGGGTGGTGCTTGAGGTATCCCTTGGGTATCGACTCGGCGGTGAACCCCGCCTGGGTCGTGGCTCGCCGCTCACCGAGGATCTGCCGGGCCGCCGCCGCGGAACGGATGCGCCAGACTCCGCCGTCGCGCTCCACCCGCGGCGAGGTGGCCTCCCCGGCCCGGACCGCTCGGCGACGGTTCACTGCCTCGGACACAGGCGGAATCCTCCCAGGCGCCGATCTCCCCTCGGCTCGGCCGGCCGCCAGGTCAGCCCGAGGGCGAGCTGGCATGGCTCCTCGATCGGTCGATCTGGGGCGGCGCCGCCGTCTTGGGCGGTCCGGCGACGAGAATGCGGGCCGCGGTGCCCGCCTTCCGCCAGGTGGGTACCCGCGCCCGGGCGGAGAAGACGTCGTAGTCCGCGGCCTCGATCCGGTCCAGGATGCGGGAGTAGAGCACCCGGGCGGTGCCGACGCAGCGGGCCGAGCGCGGCGGCAGCAGCGCGATGCCGGTGTCGGCGAAGGTGTACAGCGCCCGGTTGCGCTCAATCTGGTACGCCAGGAACGCCTTCCACTCCGGGGTCGCCCGGCGCAGCGTGAGATCGACTCCGAAGCGCTCCAGATCCTCCTGCGGCATGTACACCCGTCCCCGGTCCAGGTCCTCGCCGACGTCCCGCAGGAAGTTGGTCAGCTGGAAGGCCAGCCCCAGCGAGCGGGCCGGCGCCTTGGCCCGCGGACTCGTCGGTTCCAGCACCGGCAGCATCATCTCACCGATCACCGCGGCGGAGCCCTCCATGTAGCCGCACAGGTCGAGCCAGGTGCGATAGGAGGTGACGGTCAGGTCCATCCGCATCGCGCCGAAGAACCGCTCGAAGCACTCGGGCTCGATGCCGCAGCTGATCACGGTGTGCACGATGGCGGCCATGGTGGGGTCGGCGCTGCCGCGCTCCACCAGGGCCGTGCGGAAGGACTCCTCGAACGCGTCGAGGCGCCCTTCGACGAGCTCAGGGCGCATGTGCGCTGAGCCTGTCGAAGCGCGCCCGTCGTCGTCGATGTCCACGATGTCGTCGGCCAGCCGGCACAGCGCGTACACCGCGTGGACGTGCTTGCGCTGCCGCTTGGGCAGCAGCACCGCGCCCCAGAAGTAGGTGGTGCCGTACTCCCGGGTCAGCCGCGCACAGTGCCGGTAGCCCTCGACCAGCTGAGGGTCCAACTTCACTGCAGGTACCTTCCCACCCGGGCGGCGGCGAGCTTCCCGGAGATCAGGACCATGGGTACGCCGACACCCGGCACGGTGCCGGAGCCGGCGAAGAACAGCCCGGGCCGCCGGCGCTCCACGTTCCCCGGTCGGAACGGTCCGGTCTGGGCGAACGAGTGGGCCAGCGCGAACGGAGTGCCGGCGGCCATGCCCTGGCGCTCCCACTCCAGCGGAGTGACCAGCTCGGAGACCACCACGTCGTCGGGGTAGCCGTGGTCGCCGAGGAAGGCGTGCAGCCGGTCCTGCATCGGTCCGGCCTCGCGCCGCCAGTTCACCCGCCCGTCGAGGTTGGGAACCGGCTCCAGCACGTACAGCGTCGAGGCGCCCGCCGGGGCTGCGGTCGGCTCGTCCATCGAGGGCACGGTGACCAGCCGCGACGGGTCGCGCATCAGCTGTCCTCGCTTGAGCAGGTCGTCGAACGAGCTGCCCCACTCCGCCCCGAAGTGGATGTTGTGGTGGGCGATCGGCGGCTGCGGCACCCCGCGTACGCCGACGTGCCAGACCACCGCGGAGGGGGAGTAGGCGCCGGACCGGGCCGCCCGCGGCGGGCTGAGCTCGGACAGGAAGGTCCGGTACGCGACCGGCAAATCCACGGTGCAGACGACGGCGTCGGCCGGGATCTGCTCGCCGGCCACGGTCCGCACCCCGGCCACCCGCCCAGCCGGGGACCGCAGGATCTCGGTCACCGCGTCCCCGTAGCGGAGCGTGGCGCCGGCCTTCTCGGCCGCCGAGGCCATGGCCACCGGCACCGCATGCATCCCGCCCTCGGGGAAGTAGACCCCGTTGATGCTGTCCATGTAGGTGATCACGGCGTAGAGGGCGAGGGCGGCGTCCGGCGCGAGCCCGGCGTACATCGCCTGGAAGCTGAACAGCCGGTGCAGCCGCGGGTCGCGGAACCGGCGGCGGACCGCGGCGCCCAGCCGGCCGAAGGCGCCCAGCCGGACGAGCTCGGCGACGGCCCGCGGCGAGCGGAGCAGCCCGAGCGGGGAGTCGTAGTTGGCGTCGATGAAGTGCGGCATCTCGACCACGTAGAGCCGGCGCAGCCACTCGACGAAACCGTCGAACGCCGCCGCGTCCACACTGCCCGAGGTCCGCTCGATCTCGTCCCGCATCGCCTCGTGCCCGGAGCGGACGTGGATCGTGCTGCCGTCGGCGAAGCAGGCCCGGTACGCCGGGTCGAGCCGGCGCAGCGGCAGCACGTCCAGGTCGGAGCCGACCGCCCGCAGCACGTCGGCGATCAGGTCCGGCATGGTCAGGACCGTGGGCCCGGTGTCGAAGGTGAAGCCGTCCCGGGTCAGCACGCCGGCGCGGCCGCCGGGCACCTCCTCGCGCTCGACCACGGTGACGGCGTACCCCCGGCCCGTGAGGTAGCAGGCGGACGCCAGGCCGGCCAGGCCGGCCCCGATGACGATGACTTGGTTCATCGGCCCAGGAACTCACGTGCACGTGGGTTGCTGCAGCGATACCCGCGTTGCAACCGATGTATCGCCGCAGGAACTCGCGTAGAGCTGGTTGTTCTCATCGGTGGTCTCCCGTGGTGTCGTTGCGCGCGCCGGCGGGGGTCAGGGGGGTCGTCCCCCGTGCCCGTCTCACCGGTCTCGCCAGGCGATCTTGTACGCCATCGCAGTCAGCCCGGCGATCCCGTCCGCGCTCAGCCCCGGGTGGTTCAGGGCGTCGATCGCGGTGTGCACGTGCCCGCTGATCCGCGACTCCACCGCGTCGATGACCCCGGCGGACTGCAGCGCATCCTGCAGGGCGGTGACGTCGGCCGCGCTCAGCTCCGCCGTCCCGACCCGAGCCAGCAGCGCCCGGTCGCTGCCCCGCAACCGCTCGTCGGCCAGGGAGAGGATCACCGTCGGCTTGCCGGAGATCAGGTCGTCCCCCGCCGGCTTGCCGGTGCGTACCGGATCGCCCCAGACTCCGAGCAGGTCGTCCCGCAGGGCGAACGCCTCGCCCACCTCCCGGCCGTAGCGGGTGATGGCGGCCACCTCCGGCTCGCCGGCTCCGGCCGCGGCCGCCCCGAGCTGCAGGGGCCGCTGGACGGTGTACGCGCCCGACTTCATCCGGGCCACCTGCCGGGCATGGGCCAGGTCGCGGCGGCCGGCCGCCGTGCCGGTGATGTCTCGGCTCTGTCCCTGGACCAGCTCGATCACCAGCAGTCGCCACAGTCGACGCATGGCCGGTGGAAGCTCGGTGACCATGTGGTCGGCCTCGGCGTGGGCCAGGTCCCCGACCAGCACCGCGATGCTCTCCCCGAACCGCCGGGCGTTGCCGCGCGCGGAACTGTGCAGGTGCAGCTGCGCGGCCAGGGTGTGCACCGACGGCTGGCCCCGACGCGAGGCGGACTCGTCCATCACGTCGTCGTGGATCAGCGCGAAGATGTGCAGCAGCTCCAGGGCGGCGCCGACCTGGACCACCCGGTCCGCGCTCGGGCCGGCGGCCCCGTCCCGGGCCCGCCCGCCGGCGGCGACCCAGCCCCAGTAGCACATGCTGGGCCGGATCCGCTTGCCGCCGGTGATGGTCAGCACGCGGAGCATCTCCGGCAGGTCCCGCTCGAGCAGGATGTCCAGCGGCGCGGCCGTGTCCGTCTCCGGGTCGTCCCCGGCCAGGTCGTAGCGCCAGGTCTGCGCCAGGTTGGCGACCACGTCGGCGAGCCGGTCGTCGACCTGACGCAGGAAGCGCTCGTTCGCCCGGGCGATCCGGGGACTGGCCGCCGTGGCCGGCCGGACCAGCGGGATCACCGTGCCGGGGTCGGCGCGTCCTGGCTGGGACGGCAGGGACGGGAGCGAGGTCACCCGTGGCCCCAGCTCAGGATTGCGGCGACCAGGGCTGCTCGCCGAGCTGGGCCATCTGCTGCACCGCCCACGGGCTGAAGACGAACGGGGTCCGCCGCGCCGCCTCGGTGATGTCGCGCCATCTCACCCACTTCCAGTCCAGAACCTCGTCGGGATTCGGGAACAGCGGAGCGGATGGATGCAGCGGGCGCGCGGCAAACACCGGGCACACCTCGTTCTCCTCGATGCCACTGGCATCGGTGGCGCGGTAGGCGAAGTCCGGCAGCACGCACTCCATGTCGCCCACCTCCAGGCCCAGCTCGTCGCTCAGCCGGCGCCGGATGGCGGCGGGCAGCGACTCGCCCGGACGCGGGTGGCCGCAGCAGGTGTTGGTCCAGACTCCCGGCCAGGTGCGCTTGGTCAGCGCGCGCCGGGTGATCAGGGTCTCGCCGCGGGCGTTGAACACGTAGAGCGAGAAGGCCAGGTGCAACGGCGTACGCGGGCCGTGCACCTCGCTGCGGGGGAGCTCGCCGACCGGCTCGTGATCGGAGTTCAGCAGGACGACGTGGTCGAGCGTGCGGTCGATGTCGGTCGGTGTAGCCGGCATGTTGGAACTCTAATCGTCAACCCAGCTGCTCGATCCACAGGTCGGGACGGTTGGGCGCCGCGTTGACCAACTGAGCGTTGCGCTCGTCGGTACCGAAGGTGCGGGCCTCGGCGTCCGCCTGGTCGTGGCCGTGCCGGAGGTGTCGGGCGACCATCCGCCGCTGCCGCTCGGCATCGTTCAGGTGCACGAACCACGCCTCGTCCAGCAGAGCCCGTACGCCGTCCCACGGCGGCTGGTCGAGCAGCAGGTAGTTGCCCTCGGTCACCACCAGTCCCACCTGAGGGCCGATCTCCACCACGTGGGCCAGCGAGTCCTCGATGTCGCGGTCGAACTCCGGCGCGTAGACGGTGCCGGACTCGGTCCGGATCCGCTGCAGCAGGTGCAGGTAGCCGACGGCGTCGAAGGTCTCGGGCGCCCCCTTGATCCCGGCCTGCCCGCGCCGGACCAGGACCCGGTGGCCGATGTGGAACGCGTCCATGCCGACCCCGACGGCCTCGCCGGGTCGCTGCCGCTCCAGCTCAGCCAGCAACCGTGCGGCAACGGTGGACTTGCCCGACGCGGGAGCGCCGGCGATGCCCAGCACCGCCCGTCCGGGCCGATCGAGCAGCCGCAGCGCCCGATCAAGCAAGCCGTTGACGCCGATCCCGGTCCACGTCGTCCGCTCCACGGCGACGATGCTAGGACGGCGCATTCAGCAGCAGGAGCCATTCGTCGTCCCCACCGGCGTTGCGGCCAGGCGTGGTGAAGGTGTCCGCCATCTCGACGGTTCGACGGTCGCCACTTGCCGGGTCCACCCAGGCTGCCGTGACGTCGTCTGCCAGCGTTGTCCGGTCGACGGTGATAGTGCGGCTGCTCGGAACGTAGACGACCGCCAGCCGACCGTCGGGTGTCTGTGCCGCGGTGACGTAGTCGTTGTCGAGAACGTCCATCGGCGTATCGTCGGTGATCTCGGCTCCACGTCCGGCGGTCACCAGTGGACGGTCCACGTCGGGAACCATGCGCCACCATTCTCGTTCGGCGAAGAGCTTGTGTAGTCGGTCGAGCTGGTCCACGGCGGAGGTGTCAAGGCGGCTCTCCCATCCCTCGTGGAACTCCCAGTCGTCGCTGCCGTAGAAGGTGCCGGCGGCACCAGAGGTCAGCGCCCAGAGCATCTGCCGACGCAGGGTGAGGTCGGTGGTGTCGGCAGTATCGGGGTCGTTGTTCTCGCGTTCGTAGTTGCCCTCACCGAAAACAGCCGGCCGCGTCGGGCTCCTTACGTACGCGTCCAGGACAGCACGGTACGTCGGCAGGTAGGTGTACACGAAGTTCCACGAGACGCGGTCCGCCCAGTAAGGGTTGTCGGTGGATATCGACTTCGGGTATCCCAGCTGGATCGAGAATGGCCGCCCGTCGCCGGCGGACCGGACGCCGCGCATCATGGCGTCGATGCAATGGTCGACGTCGCTGCCCCGGGCCGGGTCGTCCGCCTCCGGGAAGTAGTCGCCGCCGGACATCCAGACCAGGTTGGGCAGGTCGCGGAACCGCTCCGCGACCATCTGGCCGTACATCTGACACTGTTCGATCGACCGGGTCTGGAACGCTTTGCCGATGGTCCAGCCGTCGATGGGATAGAGGAAGACGGTGATGCCGTTCTCGGCGGCCAGCTCGAGGTAGCGGTGGACGCGGTCCCAGTACGCCGGCGACCATGAGGTCACGTCCCCGTCGACGAATGGTTCCAGGCCGTCGAAGGTGGTCCCGTCATCCGAGGGCCCACCGTTGGTCTCGGCGCCCACCAGCGAGACGATGGCGGCGTTGAACCCGTGGTCGTGCCGGTTGCGGAGGTAGAGCTCTGCCTGGGCTGGAGACAGATCGGTCATCAACGACCACGGCGAGTCGCCGTGGACCAGGATCGGGTCTCCGTACTGGTCGAGAAAATGGCGTCCGTCGCCGCTGACCGCGGCGACGAAGCGTGGCTCACCCGGCTGCGCAGCTTGGCGGGGAGACGGCGTGGGGAATGGCGCCGAGAAGTCGCTGGGCTTTTCGGTGGAGATGCGGCTGGCCTGCCCAGAGTGCGAACGGCGCCACAGAACCCAGGTGCCGCCGGCGGTGGCGATCAGGAGAACCAGAACCACTGCCACCACCGTCGGATGCCGCCTCATCGCAGTTCAGGGCCCGCCCGAAGTAACCGGCTCCAGCAGGTGGGCGCTCACGAGCTTGTTGGCCGCCTCGGCAACGGCGGCGAACGGAAGATCGGAGACCTCGGCAATGTCCAGCAGGCTGTGCTCCGCGTCGGAGTAGCCGAGGGTCCACAGCATTGCCATCACGGCGTCGCTTGCTGCTTGACCGCCGATGGTTGGGTACAGACCCCGCTTGCCGAGCTGCGGCTCACCGTACGGGCTGAGGTTGCGATAGATCTGATCATGCTCGAGCACCTGGATGATGTCCCACACCGCGGCGAACGACGCCGCGAGCTCCTCCGGGCGCACGAACTCCAGATTGTCAGCCGACGTGTGGTACTCCGGATATTCGCCGTGGGGCGTTCGCGACAAGCGGCCGACGGGCAGGTCGAAGCCGACCGAGTTGAACTGCCGCTCGTCGTAGCCGTAGGGCGAGTACTCGCGGACCTCGCCGCCGCGGTGACGGACCACCTGCGCTGCCGCGCGGTCGATCAGGCGTGACCCGTGCCGGGTCTTCTTGTACACGAGGTCACCACCACCGCCAAGCCCGGTCAGGACAATCCCGTGCCGGATCTTCGGCCAGCTCTCCGGGTGCTGACTCAGCCAGGTGATCGAGCCGATCGTGCCCGGTGCGAACAGGAAACGGTAGGTGTAACGGCGACCCTCCGTCGCCAGCAGCGCCTTCGCCAGCTCGGTCGCAATGGTGATGCCGCTCAGGTTGTCGTTGGCCAGCGAGGGATGGCAGACGTGGGCGCTGATCACCACCTCTTCGTCCCGCTCGCCGGGGATGACGAGCTCGCCGTAGTTGAGCTCGCCCGGCGCGATGGTGCTGTCGACGACGACCTCGAACGGACCGGAGCTCAGGCTCTCCAGCTGGGCCTGGGCAAGGCAGAAGCCCCAGGTCCGGCTGTAGTAGGAGGTCCGGTAAGGAATCCAGTCGGGATGCCCTGGCAGCGTGTGCAGGTGGGGTCGGAGCTCTTCCAGGCTCATCTGCGCCCGGACCGGAACGCTGTAGCTCACCAAGTGGAGATTGTGGGCGCGGAAGTCGACCAGGCGGTTGCCGTCGACGTCGGCGATGTAGGCGTCGCGGACATTCCACTCGTCGTTGATCGTCCAGTCGAAGACCTGGGTTCCCGACGGCACGGCCTGGACCTCGACCGGGATGTCCCGGCCGATCAGCCGCAGAGTCTCCCGGACGCCGTCCCCGGTGATGCTGCGGCAGATGGGATAGAGCTCCCTCATCCGCTCGTGCAGGGTCGCTCCGAGGTCCACCTCGGGTCGGGCGACGTCCAAGGTGGTCACCGAACGAGTCGACGGGGCGCGGCGAACTCCCGTAGCGCCGGGGCGACCGGCCGTCCGCGCAGCCAGCCGTCGGTCGTCCGGTCGGCGATGGCCCGGCCGTAGATGTCGAGCGCGGCGTCCACCGCGGCGACCGTCTCCTCCAGATCGTGGTCGGTATGGGCCGCGGAGATCACGAAGGACTGCGCCAGCACACCCCGATCCAACAGCTCCTGCAGGAACAAGGTCCGGTACGCCTGCGACGGACGTCCGTCCTGGTCGTGGGTGGTGAAGATCAGACACGACGGCCGGCCCCGGACAGCCACGTAGTCCTGCAGGCCATGGGCCGAGGAGACCTGGTTGACGGCCTCGGCCAGCTTTGCGCCCTGGTGTTCCATGATGCCGACGACGTCGCGCTCCCGGTACGCCTCGACCACCGCCAGGTAGGCCGCCAGACTCATCACCTCAGGGCCGTGGGTGGTCGACAGCAGGAACACCCGGGAGGCGTCGGTGTTGAGGCCTCCGTACTCGAGAAGGTGCCGCTTTCCCGCCAACGCGGAGATCGGGAAACCGTTCCCCAGCGCCTTGCCCCAGGTCGACAGATCGGGGGTCACGCCGTACACCGACTGAGCGCCGCCGAGGGACCAGCGCATTCCGGTGATCATCTCGTCGAAGATCAGGACGAAGCCGTCCTGGTCCGCTAGGTCCCGCAAGCCCTCCAGGTATCCGGCTGCGGGTTCGGCCAAGGCGGTCGCCGCCTCCAGGATGAGACAGGCAATCTGGCCGGGATGGTCATCGAGCAGGCGGCGGACGGCGTCGAGGTCGTTGTAGGGAAACACGACTGTGGTCGTCCGGTGCTCGTCCGGGATCCCCGCTCGCATTGCCGTCGTCTGGATGAACCAGTCGTCGGTGGAGAAGAACGGCTGGGTGCTGCAGAGCCCGACCAGCGGCCGACCAGTGGCC
Organism: Propionibacteriaceae bacterium; assembly: GCA_035640915.1. GTDB lineage: Bacteria > Actinomycetota > Actinomycetes > Propionibacteriales > Propionibacteriaceae > Microlunatus. The sequence goes on along the minus strand of DASQVF010000345.1, from coordinate 7,755 downwards.
GCCCGGGCAACCTTGATGGCCGCGGTCGTCGCATCCGACCCGTTCTTGGCGAACTTCACCATCTCGGCGCCTGGCACCTGGGTCAGGAAGGTCTCGGCGGCGCGCAGCTCCCAGATGCTGGGCCGGGAGAAGCTGATCCCGTCGGCCGCTGCTTCGGCCGCCGCCGCCACGACGGGCTGGTAGCCGTGACCGAGGGTCACCGAGCGCAGGCCCATGCCGTACTCGACGTAGCTGTTGCCGTCCAGGTCTTCGACCCGCGCGCCCCTGCCCCGCACGATCACCGGAGCCATGTCCTCCGGGTACTGGTCCGAACCGCGAGCGTACGTGTGCGCACCCCCCGGCACGATCTCGTGCAGTCGGGCCTGTGCCGCGGTGGATCGAGTGAAGGTCCGGAGCCCGGTGCGGCGGAGGTCGTCGGGTCGGGTGTCGGCCGGAGCGGTCATGCCGGGACGCTCTCGGCGCCGAGCCGGAGAGCGACCTTCCCCGCGAAGAACCCCTCCGCGTACCGGGCGCGGGTCTCGATGCCGCGCAGTCGCATCAGGCCCAGGAAGAGCTCGTCGTCCCACCAGTCGCGGTCTCGCTGCGACGGGAAGCTGAGGTTCAACAGTTCCACCTTGCGGCGAGCGTTCTTGTCCGACACAGCGACGTAGTGGGTGGGCGGCACCAGGTCGGCGTCCCACTTCGGTATCTCGTAGTGCAGGATCAGGGCGTCGCGCCAGACCGTGCTCGCGAGCTGGCCGAGCAGCCGATGGTCCTGGTGGGCATCGTCGATGCGCGGCGCGAAGACCACGTCGGGGTGGTGCCCCCAGGCGATCTCCTCCAGCGCCGCCTTCACCTCGCCCCAATGCTCCGGCAGCCGGCTGTCCGGTAGGTCCAGCATGGTGATCTTGGCGCCGGGGAAGAAGTTCTCGGTGGCGCGCTCAGCCTCTACCTGTCGATCGGGGGTTCCCGTCAGTACCACGGTGGAGACCGAGGTCTCCGGGCGCGATGCCAGCCCCAAGAGCGTTCCCCCACAGCCGATCTCGATGTCGTCGGGATGGGCTCCCAGACACAGGACCTCGAGCGGACCAGCCGCTGGCGCCAGGCCGATCACGGCATCTCCGTTGGCCCAAGATCGCGACGACGGTGATTTCCGGACCAGGCGGCCAAACAGTCGTCGGGTCCCAAAAAGGCGTCTGTATTGATGGTTCCCCCCAGAACTGCCGGGCCCTTAACAGCGGTCGTTCTAAAGGTAACGGTTGATCCTGAACGGGGCGGCGTGTTTATCAGAACGCAACCAGGCGCTTGACGTCTCGTTACGCCCGGATCGAGGAGAGCTCGGCGGCGAGGTCGCGCAGCGGCGGAGCGGATCGGTCGCGGTCTGACACCAGGCTGGGCGGCAGCGGCCACGGAACAGCCAGCTCGGGATCGTCGTAGGTGATGGCGAGGTCCTCCGCCGGATCATGGGCGCGATCGATCCGGTAGGCCGTGTCAGCCGGCTCGGTCAGCGCCTGGAAGCCATGCGCACACCCGGCCGGGATGTAGATGGACTGCTGGGTGTCCCCGTCGAGGTCGAAAGAGAGCCATCGGCGGTACGTGGGCGACCCGGGCCGCAGGTCGACCACCACATCGAAGATGGCGCCGGCCGAACAACGGACGAGCTTGCTCTCGCCGTCGCCGATCCGCAGATGCAGTCCGCGGATCACGCCTTTCGCCGAGCGGGAAATGCTGTCCTGAACGAACGCGCAGGGATCAATTCCTGCGGTTCGGACGATCTCCGCATCAAAGGTGCGACTGAAGAACCCGCGCCCGTCACGGTGCGGCTGCGGCGTGAAGACGAGAAGGCCCGGGATCGCGACCGTCGTCACTTTCATAACCGTCAGGTCTCCAATCTTCGTAACGTCCGTCGCAGGATACAAGTCGTGCCAGGATGAGACCCGGCCGCTGCCAATTCATCGTTTGCCGGGGGGAACCAAACCAATGTCCAGCCCTCGCTGTCGTCTCTGCGCGACCGAACTTCGGCACACCTTTGTGGACCTCGGGATGTCACCGCCGTGTGAGAGCTACCTGACCACGGAGCAGATCGACGCCGGGGAGACCTTCTACCCGCTGCACGTGCGCGTGTGTGAGAACTGCTTGCTCGTGCAGCTGCCCGCGTACATCGCGGCGGAGGACATCTTCTCCGACTACGCGTACTTCTCGTCCTACTCCGACTCCTGGGTAGCGCACGCGCGGCGGTTCGTCGAGGAGGCGGCCCGCACCCTGCCGCTGGGACCGGACTCCTTCGTGGTCGAGGTGGCCAGCAATGACGGCTATCTGCTGCAGCACAGCGTCCAGCGGGGGATCCGGTCGCTCGGTATCGAGCCGGCCGCCAACATCGCCGAGGTCGCCCGGTCGAAGGGAATCGACACCGAGGTGGCGTTCCTCGGTGAGCAGGTGGCCCAGGACGTCGCCGCCCGGCACGGTCGGGCGGACCTCGTGGTGGCGAACAACGTCTTCGCACACGTCCCCGACATCGTCGACTTCAGCAAGGGTCTTCGTGCCCTGATCGCCGACCACGGTCGGGTCAGCATCGAGATCCCCCACCTGCTGCGGCTGATCGAGGGCAACGAGTACGACACGATCTACCACGAGCACTACTCCTATCTGTCGCTACTGACGGCGCAGCGCGTACTCGCGGCGGCCGACCTCACGGTCGTCGACATCGAGGAGCTTCCTACCCACGGCGGCTCGATGCGGCTGTGGTCGGTTCCGTCGGGAGCCTCACCCGAGGTGCAGCCCTCGGTGGCCCGGGTGCTCGCCGAGGAGGCGGATGCGGGACTGGACAGCCTGGAGGGACACGCCGGGTTCGCGGACCAGGTGGCGGCGGTGCGTAACGACCTCGTCGAGTTCCTGCTCAACTGCCAGCGCAAAGGGGCCCGGGTCGCCGGCTACGGCGCCCCCGGCAAGGGAAACACCCTGCTGAACCACTGCGGGATCCGGTCGGACCTGATGGAGTTCACCGTCGACCGCAACCCGCACAAGCACGGGATGTTCCTGCCGGGGACCCACATCCCGATCCATCCGGTCGAGCGCCTTGCCGCAGAGCGGCCGGACTATGTCGTGATCATGCCGTGGAACCTGCGCGCCGAGATCACCCAACAGCTTGGCTACGTACGGGACTGGGGGGGCCAGTTCGTCGTCAGCCTGCCTCGACTCGAGGTGTTCTGATCGTCCCCACCGGAAAGGAGCAATCATGAAGGTGGTGCTTTTCTGCGGCGGACTCGGCATGCGGATGCGGGCCGACAACCAGTCGCTGCCCAAGCCGATGACCCCCATCGGCAGCCGACCGGTGCTCTGGCACGTCATGCGCTACTACGCCCACTTCGGCCACAAGGACTTCATCCTGTGCCTCGGCTACGGTGCGCAGGCCGTCAAGGACTACTTCCTCAACTACCGGGAGACGACCTCCAACGATTTCGTTCTCCGGCAGGGCGGGGACGACATCAAGATGCTCAGCACCGACATCAGTGAGTGGAGCATCTCCTTCATCGACACCGGCATCGACTCGGCGATCGGCGAGCGGCTCCGTCGGGTACGCCCCTACCTCGACGGTGACGATATCTTCCTGGCCAACTATGGGGACGTGCTGACCGACGCCCCGATGAACCACCTGATCAAGGACTTCGCGCGGACCGATGCCGTGGGCCAGCTGCTGGCCGTGAAGCCGCAGGACTCCTTTCACGTCGTCGACATCCAAGCTGATGCGTCGGTGACCGGCCTGACGGCCGTCGCTGACATGGCGATGTGGATCAACGGGGGCTACTTCGTGCTCCGGCAGGGGATCTTCGACTACCTGAACGAGGGCGAGGACCTCGTGATGGACGCCTGCATCCGGGCGGCCAAGGACGGTCGGATGCGCGCAGTCCGCTACGAGGGCTTCTGGGCTCCGATGGACACCCTGAAGGAGCGCACGGCGCTCGAAGAGCAGTACCGCCGCGGGAGCAGTCCGTGGGCCCTCTGGCGAACGCGCCCGGTGGACCCGGGCCAACCGGTGATCGCGGTTCAGGAGATCGATCCCGCGTTGGTCTAGTCGGTCGGCGGCCCGAGCACTACGACGCCGGCTGCATCCGCAGGGTCCCCAGGTCCAGCCGGCCCTCGCTCGCCAGCTGCTGGATCCGTTGCAGCCGGACATAGCGCGGGCCCTCGAAGTCCTCGATCGTCAGTCCGCGGTTGTGGCTGTCCTTCCAGATCTCCTCGATTCCCTGAGGAATCGTCCACTGGGGATCGAAGTCGGGCACCAGGCGGTGGATCTTGGTGAAGTCGACCTGGTAGTTGCGGGCATCGGGGCCGGCGCCGGCCGCGAACGTGACCGGGGCGCCGGTGATCTGGCTCACCTGCTCGGCGATCGTCCGGATCTGCACCACGTCCTCGTCCCGGCCGACGTTGAAGGCCTGGTTGTGTACGACGTCCCAGGGAGCCTCCAGCAGCGCCCCGAAGGCCCGGGAGATGTCCTCGACGTGGACGAGCGGTCGCCACGGGCTGCCGTCGGACTGCAGCCGGACGCTTCCCTGGGTGTACGCCGTGCCGGTCAGGTTGTTCACCACGATGTCGGCGCGCAGGCGCGGCGACGAGCCGTAGGCCGTCGCGTTGCGCAGGTAGGTCGGGCAGAAGTCGTCGTCGGCGAGTGCGGCCAGGCCTGCCTCCGCCATCGCCTTGCTCGCGCCATACGGGGTGACCGGGTTGAACGATGCCGTCTCGTCGACCGGGGCGTCGCCCGCGGCTCCGTAGAGGGAGCAGGAGGAGGAGAACAGGAAGCGCGGCACGCCCGCGGCCTTGGCGGCTTTCGCCAGGTGAACCGCACCGTGGGCATTGACCGAGTAGGTGGCTTCGGGATTGAGATGACCGATCGGGTCGTTGGAGATCGCCGCCAAGTGGATGACCGCGTCGAACCCGGTCAGGTCCTCCGGTGCGACGTCGCGGATGTCCCCGGTCCGTTGCTCGTAGCCGCCCGGCTGGGGACCGAAGTCGCAACCGTCGTACCAGCCGACATCAAGACCTACGACTTCGTGGCCACGGGCATGTAGGTAGGGAACCAACACGGCGCCGATGTAGCCACGGTCGCCGTCAACCAAAACCTTCATATGTCCCTTCGCCAATTCTCCAGCCGCGCTGGATCGATAAGAGGCCGGCGTGCCGCTCGATGATCTTACGATGGATCGCGTCGCGCTGGGTCGCTTGTGATCGTTCGGTCACCGCTGCCGTCGGCCCCCCGGGTCCACCACCGAGGGGACTGCCACGCCGTAATGGAATCGGCACACGAGACGCGACAGACACGAGACGACAGAACCGATGCGCGATTGGCATGCGTGCTGGGCTTGAGCATTCCTGACCGACCTGCTTACACTCCACGGGTAGATAACGCTTTGGTCACGATGCCGGGCCAGGTACGTCAGGGCTTTGATCGCGTCGGCAACGAGGACCGGGTTTACAACCGCGGTTGAACGACGCAGTTCCGTGTCTCGGGGCCCGTCAGGATGCGCGAAGCACAGCGGGGATTGTTCATTCGCGGAGGTGTAGATGTCTCGAGGCGGACCCTCGTCGGGCATGCGTGGTCACCAGATCGTGATCGCCGCCCTGGTCGTCGGCGTCCTACTCGCGGTCAGCGGGGTGGGGTCGGCGTCGGCATGGTCGTCCCGCTCCCGGCTCTCGGTGAGCTGGAGTCCTGATCGTTCTGGCTCGGTGAGTCTGGACGGCGCCGCCGTCAAGGGCGAAACCTACGTCTTCTTGAAGACGTCACGGTGGCTCGACCGAGTCGAGTTCTACTTGGACGACCCTGGCCGGACCCGACCACCCGTCCGGGTCGACACGATCGCACCCTACGACTTCGCGGGAACGGCCGCTGACGGACGGGCGAACCCGTACGACACCAGAGGCCTTGCCAACGGGACGCACAGTATTACCGCTGTCCTGCGCTGGTCTGGTGCCAGCACTTCGACCCGGTCCGCATCGTTCACGGTCGCCAATCAGACGGGAACCATCCCAAGCCCGACGTCTCCGACGGCCAGCACCATCGCTCCGACCGCCACGGTGACCACGGCGCCCTCCGCCACTCCGACTACCTCAGCTCCCACCACCGCAGCTCCGACCCCGACAAGCATCTCGACTCCTAGTCGAAGCACCTGGACGCCGAGTCCGACGGGCATCTCAACCCCAAGCCGGAGCACCGTGACTCCCGCCCCGAGTACCTCGAGTCCCAGCCCGAGCACCCCGACTGGTGGGCCGAGCCCCACATCGACCTGTACCGGCCAGACGATCAACCCTGCGACTGACGTGCAAGCCGTCGTGAACAAGGCTCCCACCGGTGCAACTTTCTGCTTCGCGCCGGGCACCTACAGCGTCGCCATCACACCGAAGTCCGGTCAAGTGTTCGACGGCGGCAACAGGGGCGCGATCCTCGACGGACAAAATGCCAGGCCGTACGCATTCCGCGGGGTCAATACGTCGAACGTCACGATCCGAGGGTTTGTTGTCCGGAACTACCGCACACCTCTCCAGGACGGCGCTATCCATTCGTTTGGCACGACTAACTGGACGATCGAAAGAAACCACATCACTCGCAACGCTGCGAGCGGCCTAGCTACCGATACGGGTGCTAAGGTCCTGAACAACATTATCGATCACAACGGTCAACAGGGCTACGCCGCACACGGCAGCAACTTCCTCTACGAGGGGAACGAAATCGCCTACAACAACGAGGACCTCAAGGTCGATCCCACCTGGGAGGCAGGGGGCGGCAAGGCGTGGGCGACGAAGGACGCTACGTTCCGGAACAATCATGTGCACCACAATGGCGGCAACGGTCTGTGGGATGACACCAACAACATCAATATCACCTACGACAAGAACACCGTGACCGACAACTGGGGCGCCGGCATTTACCACGAGATCGGCTACGACGCGAGGATCACTGGGAACACGGTCGTCAACAATGGCACTGCAACATCTCAGGGTGGCGGCCAAGAACTAGGCTGGCTCTGGAATGCGGGCATCCAATTGCGTAGCTCTGGTGCGCTCTCTCCGGCCTCGCCCATCCTGATCAGCGGAAATACTGTTGCAGACAATTACAATGGGATTGCCCTGCTCGATTCACCGGCCACCGGTTGCACGAACGCCGCTCTCAATGAGGGCGCCTATGGCCCGTGTCGAATTCAGAATATCCTGGTTGAGAATAATGTCGTATCGATGAAGGAGGGAGGCACGGGCCTCGTTCAGGACGGATCTGGCTACAGTGTCTTCACATCACAGAACGTCCGCTTCCGAAACAATACCTATCACGTCAGCAGTGCCACCCATCCGTCGGACGGCCATGCCTACGGCTGGTTCGCCTGGGGCAACACATGGCGGGACTGGACGGGATGGAAGGCTTTGGGCAATGACACTGGTGGCAGCTACAACCCATAGCCCGGCCGGCGACGGCTCCGAGTTCTTAGCCGCTCATGCAGTCGCCAGTGCGATCGGTATGCTGAGGGCTGCCTCGGCTGGGATGTCGCAGAACTTCTGATCTGCGGCCGAGGGCTGCGGGAACTGCGAGCAGGACTGTTCCGGACTGAGCGGCCCAGGCCTGTGGAACGCTCGCTGAGCGGTTCGCCTGTCGAGACCCCTCTGGCCGCACCCCCAACTGGCGGCTACAGACGGACGTCGGCGACAGCCTGTATCGCATCCCACACCGTTATCGACTCGAACAGTTGGTGGGAGATGGGAAGGGCGTCCTCCTGGTCAGTCTGTCTGAACCGC
>DASQVF010000344.1:0-3670 GCA_035640915.1 Propionibacteriaceae bacterium | reverse complement strand
CGGTCGGGCAGGTCGCCGAACCGCTCCAACCCCCACTCGTAGAGCTGTCGCAGGCATTCGAGCTCGGCGAACCGCATCCGTCCGAGGTCGAACGTCTCCTCGTTCAGCCAGGCTTCGAAAACCTGCTGCACCCCGGTCGGCTCCCGCTCCGGGTTGGCGGCGAGCGCGGCCCGCATCGCTGACCGGGAGCCCAGGGCGGTCAACGCGGCCCGCCGGGTGGCGGCCGGCAGCGTGCGCAGCCCCCGGCTCCGGAACCCGACCGCCGGCGCCGAGTCGGTGATCAGCCCGGGGATGTGCCCTGAGCCTGTCGAAGGGCCTTCGACAAGCTCAGGCCGCATCTCAGGCCGTCCTTCGTCGGGGACCGGGTGGAGCGTACGCGGGTCGAAGACGTGCAGGACCGCAGCGGCCTGCCGGTACCCGTCGACCGTGGGCGGCGCCGCCGCTGGTGCGGGCGGCGTCGGACCGCGCAGCTTCTCGGCACGCTGGGACATCTCCGCCAGGAACCGGTCGGTGGTCATGCCGCCACGCCCGAGGTCTGGATCAGCGCTCCGAGCCGTACGTTCAGCTCACGGAGGTCGGTGATCGGGTCGGCGAGCCCGGCGAGCACGCTGGCGGTGACCAGACCGCGGTCCAGGTCCGGCGGTGAGGTGGCGAGGATCTGGTCGATCGCCCGGACCACCGAGACGTGCGGCACCGGGTCTGTGGTCTGGTCGGAGATGCTGCCCGGAAGCACGGTGAGCACCGTCCGGTCGAAGTCGAGCAGGATCAGCCGGTGCCGGTCACGTTGCAGCCCGGTGCCCAGGCGGTGGGCCAGGATGTCGATGAACAGCTGGGTGTCGGCGCGCATCGTGCGGCAGTTGAAGCCGTCGAGGATGAACCACCAGGAGCGGTCGGACCGGTTTGCGACGCTGAGCACCCAGTTCACGATCTCAGAGATCCAGCGCTGCTGGTTGGTGTTGGCCGGTGGTGCGGCCGTCGGTTCCATGGTCATGTTGGTGACCAGGTCCGTGGCCAGCTCCATGGGCCCGACCACGGCGCCCTGGTCCTCGGTGACCGTGACCAGGCACGGCGAAATGGACGCCTCCCGAGCGAGGATGTGGTCGACGAAGGCCGTCGTGTACGTCTTGCCCGGGCTGAGGGCGCCGTTGATCACCACGACCCGCTTGCTCGGCCGCAGCTCGCGCACGAAGCTCTTCAGCGCCTGCCGGGTGGGCGTCCGGTCGAGGAACGGCAGGTTGTTGTTCAAGACCACCGCCTCGAAGGGATCGGCGGCGACGACCGGTGGCGCCGTGCTCAGCCGCACGACGATGGCCTGGACCTCCTCGTGCCCGGGCAGCAGCTGGTTGATCAGCCCGACGATGGCCGGCGGGGTCCGCGCGAAACCATCGGCCTCGCACAGCTCCAGCGCCACCCCGACCAACACCTTCGGCAGGCCCTCCCCCAGGTTGGGCCGCAGGGTCGGGTCCAGGGCGGCGGCCAAGGTCTGCCGCGGCGACGACACGCCGCCGACGACGTTCAGCAGCAGCTGGGACACGAGGTCCCGCTCGTCAGGGGTGAGCACCTCCCGCCTCCTTCGTCAGGCCTTCCAGTCAGTCAGGTTGCGGAACACCGGCGGTGTGATCCGGGTGCCCGAGTTGGTGGTCGCACCGCCGTAGGCGTGGATCGCCACGGCGATCCGGCGATCGTCCTCGTCGATCACGTAGGCCGCGGCGCCGCTCTGGCCGCCGGCCGTGTCGATGTCGTAGTGCACCTTGGTCGGGCCGGTCCGGGCGACCAGGTGGGAGTCGAACCACAGCGTCCCGGGCGGCTTGTCCCCTGGGTAGCCGGCGATGTTGAGCAGCGCTCCGTCCAGCTCGTCGTCGCTGCGTACGCCGTAGCCGAAGGTGCCGACCGTGTCGCCGACGGGGGCGGGGAGGATGATCGCGCCGTAGTCGTAGTTTTCGTCACCGCCGTCGATCCAGCCCTGCACCGTCCAGAACTCGCTGCTGGTGACCGAGCCGAAAGGCAGTGTCGTCTCGTTGCGGCCGGGCATCACCTCGATGCTGCGGACGAAGCCGTCACGTCGGGCGACCTCGCTGTTGGTGATGTAGACGCAGTGGCCGGCGGTGACCAGCGTCCGCGGGCTGATGAACCACGCCGTACCGACCCACTGCGAACCGTCCCGGGCCGTGATCATCAACGACGCCGAGGCGGACCAGGGGTAGCCGTCGGTCGGCTGCACCCGAGCTCGGGTGTCCGTGCCGTGGACCGTCTCCAGGTCCAGACCGGGATCGGCGAACGAGGCCCGGCCGATGTCGGGCAGCGCCACATCCGGGGCCGTCGGCTCGACCGAGGACTCGGTCCGCAGCGCGCCGATCGCCTCCACGCCGTCCTGGGGGTCCGACACCGTGGCGACCTGGCCCAGGGTCGGGGCGGAGAGCAACGGCTCGTGCGCGACGGGCACCCCGGCGAGGTTGGAGACGGGGTGATGCGGGTCCGGGTTCACCGTTGGCTGGCTCATCGGGTCCTCCACTTCGCTGTGCGGTCCACACAGGGCTTTGCGACCCTGCTGCTACCAGAGGGAGCCGGGAAGAGCCGGTCTGATACCTGCCGAAGCTCCCCGGGGCCACCGGAGACTCACGGCTTCACCGGCCCCACCGGCTCCACCGGCCCTGCCGGCCCCACCTCTGCTGCCGGAACCTACGTATACGTAGGTTCCGGTCAAGGAGGGGCAGTGGCTGGTGGCGAAGGTGTACCCGGGGGCGGGGGCAGCGGGTGGGCTGCGGGTCGGGAGGAGGAGTCGTCAGGAGGGTGGTCAGGAGGAGCGGGTGACCACCGTGCTGCAGAGTGCCTCGAGGGCGTCGCGGGCCGGACCCGACGGCAGCGGTTCCAGGAGCGCGCGGGCCGCTTCGGCGCGGCGGCGGACCTCGGCCCGGGCCTGGTCGATGCTGCAGTGGCGGCGGAGCAGTTCGAGCACCTCAGCCAGGGCGTCGTCGTCGTGCAGGTCGGAGTCCAGCAGCTCGAGCAGCCGGGCGTCCGCCGGGTCGGTGGACTTGCGGGCCAGCAGGGTCGGCAGGGTGGGAATGCCCTCGCGCAGGTCGGTTCCCGGTGTCTTGCCGGTCACGTCGCTGGTGATGTCGATGATGTCGTCGCTGAGCTGGAAGACCACGCCGATCTGCTCGCCGAACTCCGCCATCACCTCCTGCTCGTCGGCGGTGGCCCCGGACAGCTTGGCCCCGAACAGCGCCGAGGTGGCGATCAGCGAACCGGTCTTGTCCGCGACCACCTGCAGGTAGTGGTCAAGCGGTTCCTGACCGTCGGCCGGGCCTACAGTCTCGGCGATCTGGCCCTGGACGAGCCGGGAGAACGTACGCGCCTGCAACCGGACGAACTCCGGCCCGAGCTCGGCCACCGTGTCGGAGGCGCGGGCGAACAACAGGTCCCCGACCAGGATGGCGACGGTGTTGCCCCAGCGGGCGTTCGCGCTGTCCGAGCCGCGGCGCAGCTCGGCCTCGTCCATCACGTCGTCGTGGTACAGGCTGCCCACGTGGGTCAGCTCGACCACCACCGCGGCCCTGACCACGTCGTCGGGATCGGCGTACGGGCCGATGTGGGACCCGAGCACCACCAGCAGCGGCCGGAACCGCTTGCCGCCGGCGGCGATGATGTGCTGGGCCGCCTCCGTCACCAT
>DASQVF010000343.1:0-12054 GCA_035640915.1 Propionibacteriaceae bacterium | reverse complement strand
TTCCGCAACGACGCCGGCCTGATCGGAGCGGCCGACCTGGCCCGGCACGCCATGGTGGAGCCCCCGGACTCGGCCCACTTCGGCTTCTGGCCGCGGCGGCGCAAGCGGAAGGTGCGCAAGGAACGCACCAGGCTGACCCGCGACCCGCTCTGGTCCACCCGCGCGTAGCGAACCTTCCGCGGTGCCCGGATCCGGCTGCTAACGCCTTGATGCTCCTGCCCTGCACGCTGCGCGCAGCAGGCGGGTTGCGGGAGGTGCCCGGAGGAATCAGGAGAAGGTCAGAGGACGGCCCCATCGCCGGCGTCGGGCGGCCGGTGCCGAGGAAGCTGGGTCACCAGGATGCCGAAGCCGGCGATGAAGCTGCCGACCGCCAGCCAGCCGGCCCAGATCGGGAGCTGCAGACCGAAGGCGGCCGCGAGCACCATCAGAATGGCGTAGGCGATGCCGATCCAGCCGACCAGCACGGGCAGCCGGGGCCGCGGCATCGGCGGCAGCGGCTCGGGAACGTAGGACGCAGGGGACTCGGGCCCGGCGACCGGTTCGCCGGTCGGGGGCGGGAACGCGAAGAGCGGGTGTGAGTCGGCCCAGGAGTCGTCGGCCTCGGCAGTCTGCGGCGCCTCGGCCGAGGCGGCGGGGAGGGGGTCGGGACGGTCGGCCGTCAGGTGGTAGCCGGCCACCATCTCGGCGAAGGCGCGGTCGATCGCGGCACGGTCGTCGTCATCGGCTCGCGCCACGCCCTACCCCTTCCCGGCCAGCCGCTGGAAGAACGCGCTGGAGGACGTGAAGATCACCTCGGCGTCGTAGTCCAGCGTGGCTACATGGTAACTACGCTCCAGCCGGACCACGCTGAGGTCCGTGGATCGCACGCGCTCCTCGATCAGCTCGAGAGACAGCGGTTCGACCACCTTGTCCTGCACCGACTTGAAGATCAGCAACGGCTGGGTCAGCCGGCCCAAGTCGCGAGCGGTCACGGCCCAGAGCCTGGTCAACGACCAGCCGGCATGCATCGGGCTGCGGTCGTAGGCCACCTCAACGGCATCGGGCAGCGCGATGTCGCTGCTGATGCCGCCCAGCGACGGCAGGATGTGCCGCAGCGCCAGCAGCTTCAACCGCGGGTCTTTGCTGACGACCGATGGGTTGACCACGGCGATCCCGGCCACCGCGTCGCCGTGCTGTTCGGCGAGCCGGAGGGCGAGGGTGGCGCCCATGGACAGTCCGGCGACGAACACCCGGTCGCAGCTGGCCCGCAGGTCGGCGAACTCCCGGTCCACGCACGCGTACCAGTCCTCCCACCGCGTCTGGTTCATCTCCTGCCACGTGGTCCCGTGCCCGGGCAGTCGCGGCAGCGCGACCCGGAAGCCGTCGCCCTCCAGGTGCTTCGCCCACGGTCGCATCGAGTGAGGCGTGCCGGTGAACCCGTGGCAGAGCAGCACCCCGTTGGGGCCCGACCCGCCGTAGTAGGGCTCGGCATCGGGCATCACGGTCGCCGTGGTGGGGGCGTCGGCGGGGTCCGGTCGGCGGCGGACCAGTCGGGACACCAAGGCGCTCACCCGCGCATGCTAATGCTCGCGCGACGAGGTGCCGCGGCGCTCCGCGACCGACCACTACTGTTGCGACGAAGGAGGGGAGCGCGGTTGCTGTACAACGTGTTCAAGTACTCGATCTTCGTCTGGGCGGTCCGGCTGCTGTTCCGGCCGCGGATCGAGGGTGCGGAGAACATTCCCCGGACCGGACCGGCCATCCTGGTCAGCAATCACATCTCCGCCGGAGACACCTTCCTGGTGCCGGCCCTGATGCGGCGGCGGCTGACCTTCCCGGCCAAGCTGGAGCTGTTCCACGGCCGAGGGCTCAAGGGTCGGGCGCTCGCCTGGTTCCTGCGGGTGGTCGGCCAGGTGCCCATGGACCGGTCCGGCGGCCGGGCCAGCGCGGGCAGCATGGACAGCGTGCTGCAGGTGCTGCGGGACGGCAAGCTGCTCGGCATCTACCCGGAGGGTTCCCGGTCCCCGGACGGCCGGCTCTACAAGGGCAAGACCGGAGTGGCTCGGCTGGTGCTGCAGGCGGGCGTGCCGGTCATCCCGCTGGCGGTGACCGGTACCCAGTTCGTCCCCTCGGTCATCCCGAAGGTGCCGACCATGAGGCGGCCGGTGGTCCGGATCGGCCGGCCACTGGACTTCTCGGCGTATACCGGCGCCGGCAACGACCGGGAGGTGCTGCGCTGGGTGACCGATCAGATCATGGACGAGGTGATGCGGCTGTCCGGGCAGGAGTACGTGGACGCGTACGCCTCCTCGGTCAAGGCGGCGCTCCGCGCCGGTGAGCCGCTCCCGCCATCGGCCACCCACCGGCCCGGGGAGGGCCAGCGGGTGCCGCCCGTTCCGGCGGCGCAGCCGTGACCGACGTCGACGATCCGAGCCGCGGAGGATCCTCAGGCGCCGCCGTGAGCCCGGACCTGGTCTCGGTCGATCGCGCCGGCAAGGACGGGGTCGAGCACGGCACCGGTCGCGGCAAGGGCATCTACTGGCTGCTGCGGCACGTGCTCCTCGGCCCGATGGTGACCAAGATCTTCCGGCCGATCCACGAGGGGACCGAGCACGTGCCCCAGACCGGGGCGGCGATCCTGGCCAGCAACCACCTCTCGTTCGCGGACTGGCTGTTCATGCCGCTGGCGCTGGACCGGCGGGTCACCTTCGTGGCCAAGTCGGACTACTTCACCGGGGCGGGCATCACGGGCTGGGCCAAGAAGCGGTTCTTCGCCGGCACCGGGCAGGTGCCGATCGACCGGTCCGGCGGCCGGGCCAGCGAGGCCGCCCTGCGCGCCGGACTCAAGGTGCTCGGCCGGGGTGAGCTGTTCGGCATCTACCCGGAGGGCACCCGCAGCCACGACGGCCGTCTCTACAAGGGCCGGACCGGAGTCGCCCGGCTCGCGTTGCTGGCCCGGGTGCCGGTCATCCCCTCGGCGGTGATCGGCACCGACGTGATCGCCCCACCGGGCAGGATCGTGACCCGGATCGTCAGCCCCACAGTGCGCTTCGGACCGCCGCTGGACTTCTCCCGCTACGCGGGGATGAGCGAGGACCGGTTCATCCTGCGCTCGATCACCGACGAGATCATGTACGCGATCATGGAACTGTCGGGCCAGGAGTATGTCGACATGTACGCCCCCGCCGCCAAGGAGGCCGCCGCCCGTGAGGCCAAGGCGGCCGAGGTGGACGAGGTGTCGCCCCAGACCTGATCCGCACCGACCGCCCGTCGGCCGCCCTCTCGCCGCCGTCTCGGAAACTCACGTGCACGTGACTTCCGTCGGCGATACCCACGTTGCAACGTGGGCATCGCTGCAGAAACTCACGTGTACGTGAGTTCCTAGCGAGGCCCGGCGAGCAGTCGCTCGGCCAGGGCGTCGGGCTGGCTGAGGGCGAGGAGGTGGCCGCCGGGCAGCGGCTCGACCTCCAGCCCCAGACGCTCCCGAGCCACCCGGACCTGGAACTCCAGCGGGAACAGTCGGTCCTCCCGGCCGGCGAGGACCGTCGTTGGCACCTCCGGCCACCGGTCCAGGCCGAAGCGCTCGGCGAAGAGGGAGTCGACCGGGTCTTGGCTCTCCGCGGCCATCACCCAGTCGAGGATGTCCGGCGGTACGTCGTGCAGGAAGACCGTCATCGGGTCGAACGGGGCATCCGGGTCCCGGCCCGCCCGCAGGTCGTTTGCCCTGGCCGCGTCACCCTGGCCGGTGTTGTCCCACCACTCGCCGGCCGTCTCCCCGGGTCGGGGAATCATCGCGTTGACCAGCACCAGCCATCCCACCGGAAGACGGTCACAGCACAGCGGCGCGCAGAAGCCGGCCATCGACTGCGCCACCAGGACGACGCGCTCAGCGCCCGCGGCCGCCGCGACGATCGCGTCCGCCTGGTCGGTCAGGGTCGCGCCGGGCCAGTTGGGCAGCGCGACGGCCACCACCCGATGTCCCGCCTGCTCCAGACGGGGCACCACCAGCCGCCAGTAGTCTGGAGTGCCGCCGGCACCGTGCAGCAGGACGAAAGTAGACGGAGCCACGAGGCCCGATTGTGACACGGCCAGGGGGTTCACCGTCCGGGAATCCTCAGCCACCGCGTACGTGGTCCGTCTATTGTGTCTGCGTGCCCGAGCCCAGCCAGGTCCCGTCGCTGACCGCGCTGCACGCGCTCGACCCCCAGCAGCAGCCGTCCTATCCCGATCCGGTGGCGGTGGAGCAGGTGGTGACCAAGCTGCGCACCCTGCCGCCGCTGGTGTTCGCCGGCGAGTGCGACGACCTGCGGCAGAAGATGGCCAACGTGGCCGCCGGAGAGGCGTTCGTGCTGCAGGGCGGAGACTGCGCCGAGACGTTCGACGGAGTGACCGCGGCCAACATCCAGGGCAAGCTGCGCACCCTGCTGTCCATGGCCGTGGTGCTGACCTACGCGGCGCAGGTCCCGGTGGTCAAGATCGGCCGGCTGGCCGGCCAGTTCGCCAAGCCGCGTAGTTCCGGCACCGAGACCCGGAACGGCGTCACCCTGCCGGCCTACCGGGGCGACGCGGTCAACGGGTTCGCCTTCACCCCCGAGGCGCGTACGCCGGACCCGGAGCGGCTCCTCGGGATCTATCACGCCTCGGCGGCGATCCTGAACTTGACCCGGGCCTTCGTCACCGGTGGGTTCGCCCACCTGCGCAGCGTGCACAGCTGGAACGCCGACTTCGTCAAGAACTCCGCCACCGGCGTGCAGTACCAGAACCTGGCCAACGAGATCGACCGGGCGCTGGCCTTCATGGTGGCCTGCGGGATCGATGACGCCGTCTTCCGGACCGTCGACTTCTACTCCAGCCACGAGGCGTTAATCCTGGAGTACGAGCACGCGCTGACTCGGATCGACTCCCGGACCCAGCAGCCGTACAACACCTCGGGTCACTTCGTCTGGATCGGCGAGCGCACCCGGCAGCTGGACGGCGCCCACGTCGAGCTGCTCCGCCACGTCCGTAACCCGATCGGGGTCAAGCTCGGTCCCGGCACGACGGCCGACACCGCTCTCGAGCTGGCCGACCGGCTGGATCCGGACCACGATCCCGGCCGGATCACCTTCATCACCCGGATGGGCGCCGGCCGGATTCGCGACGTGCTGCCCGACGTCGTGGCCAAGGTGGCGGCCAGCGGCCGTTCGGTCGCCTGGATCTGCGACCCCATGCACGGCAACACCTTCGAGGCTCGCAACGGTTACAAGACCCGGGCGTTCGCCGACGTGATGGCCGAGCTCAACGGATTCTTCGACGTCCACGAGGAGCTGGGAAGCTGGCCCGGTGGGGTGCACGTCGAGCTCACCGGCGACGACGTCACCGAGTGCGTCGGCGGAAGCGACGAGCTGGTCGAGGCCGACCTGGTCAACCGATACGAGACGCTCTGCGACCCCCGGCTCAACCGCAACCAGTCGCTGGAGCTGGCGTTCCTGGTGGCCGACCGCCTGACCACCGGCCGGATCAAGCGGCCCAACCCGGTCCAGGCGTACAGCCCGATCGCGCTGTAGCGCGGCACCGACCGGCGGTCCTGGAACCGCCTGCCAGACTGTGCCGGTGATGGAATTGCCCGAGCGCGGCGAGGTCCGGCCACACCGGCGAGGTGCGCGGTGATCGACCTCCGTTCCGACACCCTGACCCAGCCCACGCCCGAGATGCGGGCGGCGATCGCGGCGGCCCCGGTGGGCGACGACGTCTACGGCGAGGACCCGACCGTCCGGGCACTCGAGGAGCGGGTCGCCGGGCTGCTCGGCCACGAGGCGGGGCTGTTCACCGCGACCGGCTCGCTGGCCAACCTGCTCGCCGTCCGCCTGCTGGTCGGCCCCGGCGAGGAAGTGGTGTGCGACGTGCAGGCCCACATCGCCCGGGCGGAGATGGGCGCGCACGCGGCGCTGCACGGCCTCACCATGCGGACCTTCGACTCGGTCCGCGGTCGCCTGGAGCTGGAGCCGGTGGCACGGATCATCGCCCCCGACGCCGGGCCGTACCTGGTTTCGACCAAGGCCGTGGCGGTGGAGAACACCCACAACTTCGGCGGCGGGACGATCCAGGACTTCGACACGCTGGCCGCGGTCGGTCAGCTGTGCCGCGAGCACGGCGTCGGCTACCACCTGGACGGCGCCCGGTTGTGGAACGCCCAGGTGGCCACCGGGGTGCCGATGGCCGACTATGGGCGGCTGTTCGACACCGTCAGTGTCGCCTTCTCCAAGGGCCTCGGCGCACCGGTCGGCTCCATGCTGGTCAGCTCGGCGGACCGGATCGCGGAGGCCCGGGTGTGGCGCAAGCGGCTCGGCGGCGGGATGCGACAGGCCGGGATCCTCGCCGCCGGGGCCGCGTACGCGCTGGACCACCACCTGGACCGGCTCGCCGACGATCATGCCACCGCGTACGCCTTCGCCGCGGCGGTCGCGGAGCGGGCACCGGGAGCGGTCGACCCGGACGCGGTACCGACCAACATCGTGGTGCTGGACACCGGGGCGGTGCCGGCCGCGACCGTGGCCCGGCAGGCCGCCGAGCAGGGCGTTATCGTCTCCGCGCTCGGGCCGCGGATGATCCGGGCCGTGACCCACCTGCACATCACTACCGCCGAGGGCAAGGAGGCCGGCGCGGTGGTGGGCGAGCTGCTGGCCGCCGCCGGCTAGGTTTACCGGGTACAGCTAGGCGGACTCAGGCGAGGTGCCGAAGCACCGGCCACAGGGTGGCCCAGTCCTGCTTGGGCCCGGTGCAGACGGCGATCGGCTGGCCCTCCTCCTCGTTGTCGACCGCCACCCCGCTGTCCAGCCGGTCGGCCACGGTGCAGGTGGTGAACTCCTCGGCCACCCGGGGCAGCTGGGCGCCCACCACGACCACGGTCCGCGTCTCGGGCGGCGGGCCGTCGAGGTAGCCGAGGGCGTTGTGGCCGCTGACCACCGGCACGTTGCGGTGGGTGGTGTAGCGGTCCAGCGCCCCGGCCTCCCCGTAGTTGCTGGTCAGCACCACGACGCCAGGGTCCTCGGCGCGGGCGGCGGCGGTGACCCGGTCGATCTGCCGGACGTAGTTGTCCCAGCCGATCTGCTCAGCGAGCCCGGTGTTCAAGCTGGGCACGAAGCTGGCGGCCAGCATCCGCTCGGGCAGCACAGGCAGGTTGATGAGGAGATTCAGCCCCAGATGCAGCACCATCGCCGCGGCGACCAGCGCCAGCCGGGACGTGGTCGACCGGGCGAAGTCGGCCACCGGCACGCAGCCGACCGCGAAGATCACCGACACCAGGCCGTAGGGGTAGTGCACCTGCGCCCCTGCCACCAGGGTGAGCGCCGCCATGATCACCATCGCCGGGGCCAGCCAGCGCACCGGCCGCCACTCCGGGCGACGGAGCAGCCCGACGAACCCGGCCGCACAGACGACGAACAGCACCGGCCCGATCATCACCAGCAGGGTCGGCGCCGTGAGCAGCCGGACCTCGTCGGAGTTGCTGGCCGACAGCGCTCCGCCCATGGCCAGCTGCGGCCAGCCATGCAGGGCCTGCCAGACCAGGTTCGGCGCCGCCACGATTATCGCCAGAGCGGCCGATCCCACGAAGGCCTGATTGAGCATCGCCCGGCGCGGGCCGGCCATCAGCAGACCCCCGATGACCGCGGCGACCAGCATCAGGATCAGCCACTTGTTGTAGGTGCTGAGTCCGACGGCCAGCCCGGCCAACCACCACCAGCGTTCCTGTTGCCGCACCACGGCGCGGACCACGAACAGCACGACCAGCGGCCAGACCACCAGGTCGACGGAGGCGGTCATCAGGATGTGACCGAAGTTGAGGGTGAAGGTGCCGTACGCGTAACCCCAGGCGGCGAGGCTCTGAGCCAGCCGACCGCCACCCACCTCGCGGGTGAGCAGCGCGATGAGGAAGACCGAGACCGCGGCCAGCCCGGCCGCCGGCAGGCGCAGGGCCCACGGCTCGTCGGACAGCAGCAGCGTGGCGCGGGCGAGGAACGGTGTCAGCAGCGGCTGGTCGGTGTAGGCCCACGCCGCCGGCAGCATCCGGAAGTAGAGCTCGTCTCGGTGGTAGCCGTACCGCTGGCCCACCAGGTTCAGCACGACGAGCAGGCTGGCCGCGGCGGCGACGACCGGCACCCGGGCCAGGGGGCGCCGGATGATCATCGGCTCCAGAGCCGCCCGGCGGCTCGCCGCCGTGTCGACGGCCGCGCCGACTCGAGAGGTTCTGAGCTCGGTCACCGGCGGAACCTAGCCGGACCAGGTGTCATGCAGATGACGAGATGGTGCGGCTCGATCCCGGTAGCGATGGCCCATCCTCCTTGTCGTCGGTCGTTCGCACGCTACGGCGGGGTCGGCGGCGTCGGATATCCGGCGTTCCCCTGACTGCACCACCGTAGGGGGAACCACGGCTCTCAGGGCGTCAACTGCTGCTCGATAGCGTGGTGTCATGCGGATCACCCACCTCGGGCACGCAGCCGTGCTCGTCGAGACCGATGCGGCCCGAGTTTTGATCGACCCCGGCAATTTCTCCGACGGCTGGCACGGGCTGACCGATCTTGACGCGATCCTGGTCACCCATCAGCACCCGGACCATCTCGATCCGCAGCAGGTGCCGGCCCTGCTGGCGGCCAACCCGCGGGTCCGGGTGTTCGCGGAGCCCTCGGTCATGGAGCTGGTTGCGGCCGGCGATCTGCCGCCGCTGGGCGACGCGGCCGAGGCCCTGCCGCCGGAAACCCAGGAGGCCGTCGGGGACCTGCTGGTGACCGCAGTCGGCGGCCGGCACGCGGTGATCCACCCTGACCTGCCCCGGTTCGGCAACGTCGGGTTCGTGCTGGGGTCAGAAGGTCAGCCGACGCTGTTTCATCCTGGTGACGCCCTCGACACGGTCCCGTCCGGCGTCGACATCCTGGCGGTTCCGGCGTACGGGCCCTGGGCCGCGATGAAGGAGACGGTCGACTTCGTCCGGGCCGTCGGCGCCCTGGAAGGGTTCCCGATCCACGACGGCCTGCTCAGCGAGCGCGGCCTGCAGCTGGTGCTCACCCGGGTCAACGACATGACCGGAACCCGGATGGTCGACCTGCGGTCGGGGACGCCGCACCAGTTCTGACCCGAGTTGCCAAGCGCTGAGGGTGTCTGAGCACCCCTAGCGCCGGACAAGCCGGGGGAAGCGAGGTCCCAGCTCCGCCAGGTACATGGCCGCCAGGATCGCGAGGCCACCGACGACCATCCGGACGGTGACCACCTCGCTCCCGACGGCGACCGCGAAGCCGGCCGCCCAGACCGGCTCCATCGCCATGATCACCGCCGCCCGGGTCGCATCGATCCGGGCCTGCGCCCAGGTCTGCAGCACCATGGTGCCGGCACCGGCGACCAGACCGAGGTAACCGATCGCCAGCCAGTCCCGGCCGCTCGTCGGCAGCTGCAGCCCGAGCTGGGAGACCGGCAGCAGGGCCAGTGCCGTGCAGACCAGCGTGATGACGACGAGCTGCACGAGGCTGAGACCGAGCGCCGTGCCGGGGGTGCTGATCCGGCTGAGGGCGAGGATGTGGCCGGCGTAGACCACGGCGGACGCCACGGTGAGCAGTTCGCCGTACCCGGTGGACACCCCGGTCAGCGACAGCACGGCCAGTCCGACGGTCGCCAGGGCGACGGCGAGCCACGTGCTCCCGCGGATCCGCTGCCGCAGGATCGCCGCTCCCAGCAACGGCGTGGCGACGACGTACAGGCCGGTCAGGAAGCCCGAGACACTGGCCGACGTCGAGGCCAGGCCCAGGGTCTGCAGCACCTGCGCGCCACCGTAGAGCACGCCGAGACCAATGCCGGGAATGACCAGCCGACGGCTCATCGTCAGCCGGCGACCGACCAGGACGGCCAGCCCCACGCTGGCCAGTGCGAACCGGACCGCCAGCAGGTCGGCCACCTCGATCCGGGTGACCAGGTCCTTGATCAGGAAGAAGGTCGAGCCCCAGATCGCCGTGACGGCGAGGAGAGCCGGCGTCGGCGGCAAGGCGCTCAGACGACGTAGAGCGTGATCGTCGAGCCCTTGGGCGCCTGGCTGCGGGTCCGGGGGTCGGTGTAGGCCACGTAGCCGAGTCCCAGGTAGTTGACGGCGACCGGCCGCACCCGGGTCCTGAACCCGGCGTTGGCCATCACCTTCTGCGCGGCCTTGACGCCCATCGAGGAGACGTTGGGCACCCGGACCAGGACCGGTCCCAACGACTCGGTCAGGGTGATGGTGTCCCCGCGTCGGCCGTCGCCGGAGGTCGGGTTCTGGGTCAGGACCATGCCCTTGGCCACCTCGTCGGAGTGCCGCTGCTCGGTGACCACGGCGAAGCCGGCCCTGCGGAGGGCCTTCTCGGCAGCGGCGTACTTTCTGCCGACGTAGCTCTTGATCGGGATCGGTGCGGGACCCTTCGAGACCACCAGGTCGATCTCGGTGCCGCGCTTGAGCGGAGCGCCCGCCTTCTTGGACGCGCTGATCACCACGTCGTCGGGGACGGTGTCGCTGTACTTCTCGGTGACCTCGCTCAGGCTCAGGCTGGCCTGCTGCACAGCCGTTTCCGCCGCCTCCCGGGACAGGCCGACGACGGTGGGCATTGCGAACCGCTCCGGCCCCTGTGACACGGTGGCCGCCATCCGGCCGCCCTTGACGATCTTGCCGCCGGCCGTCGGGTCGGTCTCGATCACCGCGCCGGGCGGCACGGACTCGCTGAACGCTTCGGTGAACTCGATGTCCAGGCCGGCCCGCTCGGCCACCTGCTCGGCGTCCGCCCGGCTGAGTGCGGCCAGGGCCGGCGCTGTGGTGAACCGTCCGGTGGTCAGGTACCACCCTGCCGCCGCGAGGCCGGTGGTGAGCAGCAGGACCAGCAGCAGGGCGGCGAGTCCGCGCCGACGCCGGCGGGCCTGCCACTCGCGCTGGCGGGCGACGCGGTCACCCTCGGCCGGAGCGGGAACCGGGTGGGCCGGCGGTCGGGTGAGCGGCGCGGGCGGCGGCGCCTCCAGCACGGTGGGAGGACTGCTCACCGACGTGGGTACGAGCTCGGTCAACTCGTAGTCGGCCGGGTCACGCCGGGAGTCGCCGGCGGCTGCAGCGGCCCGCAGGTCGTGGAGCAGCTCGGGGTCGTCCCGACGACCCTCACGCAGCGCGGACTGCACCCGCCGCACCTCGGTGAGCAGGACCCGGGCGTCGGCGGGTCGGGCGCCGGCCGTACGGGAGGTCGCCCGGGCGACCAGCGCATCCAGGTAGGGCGGGATCGGCCCCGCGGTGGGGAAGCGGGACGGAGCCGGTACGTCGGCGTGGACGTGCGCGTACGCGACCTGGATCGGGGTGTCGCCGGTGTGCGGCTTGCGCCCGGTCAGCAGCTCGAACAACACCACGCCGGCGCTGTAGACGTCGGACCGGGCGTCGGCGTGGCCGGAGACGACCAGCTCCGGGGGGAGATAGGAGACGGTCCCGATCAACAGGCCCTGGGTCGCGGTCGAGGTCTGCGAGGAGATGGCCTTGGCCAACCCGAAGTCGGCGACCTTGATCTGGCCGCGGTCGCTGATCAGCACGTTCTCGGGCTTGACGTCGCGGTGCACCAGGCCGGCGTCGTGCGCCGCGGCCAGAGCGGCCAGCACCGGCTCGATCACCTCGAGCGCCCGCAACGGCAGCATCGGCGCCTCACGGTTGATCACGTCGCGCAGGGTGTAGCCGTCGACGTGCTCCATCACGATGTAGGGGCGACTGCCGTGCCCCTCGATCAGGTCGGAGCCCTGGTCGAATACGGCGACGACGTTGGGATGGGCCAGCCGGGCAGCGGCGCGCGCCTCCCGGTCGAACTTGCGGGCGAACTCGGCGTCGTCGCCCAGCCCGACGTGCATCACCTTGACCGCGACTGTGCGGGTCAGCCGGGTGTCGACGCCGCGGTAGACGGTTGCCATGCCGCCCCGGGCCAGCCGTTCGGTGATCTGGTACCGACCGTCGAGCAGCCGACCCACCAGGGGGTCGCCGACAGTCGTCATGCTCACGCGTCCTCCTCGCTGGCGCTCGTCGCCCGCGTTCGCGACGCTGCTGCGCTGGATGGTGAGCTC
>DASQVF010000342.1:0-23664 GCA_035640915.1 Propionibacteriaceae bacterium | reverse complement strand
GTGCGGTTGGCGATGCCCTCCAGCTCACCCCAGTCACTGCCGGCGAACCCGAAGCGGTACTCGATGTCGACGGTCCGCTTGGAGTAGTGGGACAGCTTCTCCTTCGGGTGCTCGAAGTGGCGGAGGTTGTCCGAGGCGATGCCCAGGTCGGTGTACCAGCGGGTGCGCTCGTCGATCCAGTACTGGTGCCACTCCTCGTCGGTGCCGGGCACGACGAAGAACTCCATCTCCATCTGCTCGAACTCCCGGGTGCGGAAGATGAAGTTGCCCGGGGTGATCTCGTTGCGGAACGACTTGCCGACCTGACCGATGCCGAAGGGCGGCTTCTTGCGGGTCACCTGCACCACGTTGGCGAAGTTGACGAAGATGCCCTGCGCGGTCTCCGGCCGCAGGTAGTGCAGGCCGGACTCGTCCTCGACCGGGCCGAGGTAGGTCTTCAGCATCATGTTGAAGTCCCGCGGCTCGGTCCACGCGCCCCGGGTGCCGCAGTTCGGGCACGGCACCTCCTCGAGCCCGGACGGCGCCCGGCCCTTGCGGCCCTCGAACTCCTCGACCAGGTGGTCGGCCCGGAACCGCCTGTGGCAGGACGTGCACTCGGTGAGCGGGTCGGAGAACACCCCGACGTGACCGGAGGCGACCCAGACCTGCCGGGGCAGGATGACCGAGGAGTCGAGACCGACGATGTCATCCCGAGCGGTGACGACCGAGCGCCACCACTGCTTCTTGATGTTCTCCTTGAGCTCCACGCCCAACGGCCCGTAGTCCCACGCCGACCGGGTGCCGCCGTAGATTTCGCCGGCCGGGAACACGAAACCCCGCCGCTTGCACAGGCTGGTCACATCGTCGAGTCGACTGCTCGAGGCCACGTGTTCTACTCCAGACATACGCGTACGCCCCGCCCCCGGCTGGGACGGAGTCAGCGCCCAAGGCTATCGCGCGCCGCCGCCCCCAAGCCTCCGAGTAACTCACGTACACGTGAGTTACTGCGGCGATACCTAGGTTGCAACCTGGGTATCGCCGGGGGAAGTCACGTACACGTGAGTTCCAGCGGGGACGCGGCGGCGAGGAGAGAGTCGGCGAGGAGGGGTCAGCGGACGGCGGTGCCGACCAGGGACTCCAGGGTGGCGCGGGCGCCGCGGGTGTGCAGGCTCTCCAGGGTGGCCCGGTAGGGCTCGGTGAAGTCGGGGTGGTCCACCAGGTCGCCGAACAGCTCCCGGTTGACCACGAAGGCCAGCGGATCGGACCGCTGGGTCCGGGCGATCGCGGTCAGCTGGTCGGCCAGCCGGTCGACCACGGTGATCGGTTCGCCCTGCTCGTCGACACCCTCGGCGTAGCGGGCCCAGCTGGCCACCACGGCGGTCGCGAGGCGGACATCCCGGCCGGCGGCCAGGTTCTCCCGGATCACCGGCAGCAGCCACTTCGGGATCCGGTCGGAGCTCTCCGCACAGAGCCGGGCCACCGTGTCGCGGACCGCCGCGTTGGAGAACCGCTCGATCAGCTGGTGCTTGTACGCGTCCAGGTCCACCCCCGGCACCGGGGCCAGGGTCGGCGTCGCCTCCCGGTCCATGTAGGCCAGCAGGAAGTCGGCGAACAGCGGGTCCTGGGTCACCTCGTGCACCAGCCGGTAGCCGGCCAGGTACCCGAAGTAGCACAGCGCCTGGTGGCTGGCGTTCAGCAGCCGCAGCTTCATCAGCTCGTACGGCTCCACATCGGCGACCACCTGGACCCCGACCCGCTCCAGCGCCGGCCGACCGAGGGGGAAGCTGTCCTCCAGCACCCACTGGGTGAAGGGCTCGCAGACCACCGGCCAGCCGTCGGTGACCCCGAACCGCTCGGCCACCTCTGCCCGGTCCTCGTCGGTGGTCACCGGGGTGATCCGGTCGACCATCGAGTTGGGGAAGGCGACCGTGGCGGCCACCCAGTCCCCCAGCTCGGGGTCGCGCAGTCGGGCGTACGCGGTGAACATCTTGGCCGCCACGTGACCGTTGCCCTGGATGTTGTCGCAGGACATGATCGTGAACGGCTCGAGCCCCCGGGCGCGCCGCCGCACCAGCGCCTCGGTGACCAGGCCGAACGTGGTGGCCGGCGCGGCGGTCCCGGCCAGGTCGGCCCGGACGGCTGCGTTGTCGGCGTCGAACTCCCCGGTCACCGGATGCACGTTGTAGCCGCCCTCGGTGACGGTCAGCGACACGATTCGGATGGCCGGATCGGCCATCTTCTCGATCACCGCCTCCGGGTCGTCCGGGGCGTAGAGATAGTCCACGATGGAGCCGATGACCCGCGGGTCCCAGCCCCCCGCCGGGTCCTTCTCGACCAGCACGTAGAGCCCGTCCTGGCTTGTCAGCACGTCGCGCATCCGCAGGTCGAACGGCATCACCCCAACGCCGCAGATGCCCCAGTCCAGCCCCTCGCCGGTCTCCATCAGCCGGTCCAGGTACATCGCCTGGTGGGCCCGGTGGAACCCGCCGACACCGAAGTGCACGATCCCGGCCCGCACCGCGGAGCGGTCGTACCTCGGTACCGGAATCGACAGGCTGGCCAGCGTGGCGGCGTTCAGTGTGGGCATCGCCATGCCGACCCTACTTCACCGCGCCCATGGCCAGGCCCCGCACCAGACGCTTCTGGGCCAGCCATCCGGCCACGATCACCGGCAGCACCGCCAGGGTGCAGGCCGCCGAGAGCACGGCCAGGAACTGCCCGCGACCGTCCACGAAGCTGCCCAGGAACGGCGGGGTGGTTCGGGCCACCACGGCGGTGAGCAGGTTGGCCAGGAAGTACTCGTTCCAGGCGAAGATGAAGCAGATCAACGCCGCGGCGGCCGCTCCCGGAGCCACGATGGGCAGCGACACCTGCCACAGCTCGCGGTTGTAGCCCGCCCCGTCGATCTGCGCCGCCTCGACGACGGCGCGCGGCACCTCCGAGAAGAACGATCGCATCATCCAGATCGCCAGCGGGAGGTTGATGCCCAGATAGAGCACCCCGAGCGACCAGAGGTTGTCCAACAGTCCCAGGCTGCGGAGCAGCAGGAAGACCGGGATGATCGAGGCGGCCACCGGCATGAACCTGGTGGAGATGAAGAAGAACAGCGCATCCTGCCACTTCCCGATCGGCCGCACCGAGAGCGCGTACGCCGCCGGGATGGCCAGGCCCATCACCACCACGGTGGAGAGCACCGACACGAACAGGGAGTTCAGCAGGTAGAGGCCCATGCCCCGGCGGAACACCTCGGCGTAGCGGTCCAGAGTGCCGTCGAAGAACAGTGACGGTGGGAAGGACGCCGCGTCGGCCTCGGTCTTGAAGCTGGTGATGATCATCCAGAGCACCGGGAAGACGAAGACGAAGACCAGCAGCCAGGTCAACGCGGTCACCAGGTAGCCGATGACCTTGCGCGAGGTGAACTTCCTGCTGCCGCCGGTCCGGGTCGGAGCAGCCGTCGACGTCGTCGGGGTTGCGGTTGCGGTTGCCATCAGTCCTTCGCCTCCTCGGTGAACACCGTGAATATCTTGCGGAGCGCGAGGGTCGCGATGACGATGGTCACCACCACCGTCACGACCCCGTACGCCGCCGCTTCACCGATCTGCTGACCGATGAAGGCTCGCTCGTAGAGCAGGTAGGGCAGGGTCTTGGTGTTCCCGGCCCCCTTGGTGATGATGTTGACCGGGTCGAAGACCTGGACCATCAGCACGGTGCCGAGCAGAGCGGCCAACTCGGCGTAGGTGCGCAGGTGCGGCAGGGTCATGAAGCGGAACGTCTGGAACGTGTTCGCCCCGTCCACGTCGGCAGCCTCCAGCACCTCAGCCGACTGGGACTGCAGCCCGGCCAGCAGGATCAGCATCATGAACGGCGTGTACTGCCAGGTCAGGGTGAACACGATGGTCAGACCGGGGAAGTCGGTGGTCCAGGCCACTCCGTCCAGGCCGATCCAGGACAGCAGCAGCGTGGCGATGCCGCTGTCGGCGTCCAGGATCGAGTACTTCCAGACCAGCGCGGCGGCAGCCGGCATGATCAGGAACGGCGTGATCAGCAGGGTCCGGGCCAGGGCCTGTCCGCGGAACTTGCGGTCCAGCAGGACGGCGAACAACAGCCCGAGGAGCATCGACAGGATCATCGACAACCCGACCATCCACACGGTGGCCC
The DNA here is from genome assembly GCA_035640915.1 of Propionibacteriaceae bacterium. Classification (GTDB taxonomy): domain Bacteria; phylum Actinomycetota; class Actinomycetes; order Propionibacteriales; family Propionibacteriaceae; genus Microlunatus. The sequence continues at coordinate 19,527 of DASQVF010000342.1, read as the reverse complement.
ACAGCGAAGGCAGGAAGGCCCCGTTCGTCACCACCGCGACGTAGTTGTCGAAGCCCGCGAAGCCGCGCTCCTCGGGACGGGCCAGGTTCCAGTCCTGCAGCGAGTAGTAGATGGTGACCAGGAACGGCACCTGGGTGATCAGGATCGCGGTGACGAGGGCGGGCAGGATCAGCTTGCGGGCGAACTTCCGCTCAGCGAGGTCCTGGCCCTTCAGCTCACCGATGACCGGCTTCGGGGCCTGGCCCGGTGCCGAGACGCTTGGGCCTTCGGCAGTGGTGGTGGCCATCAGCCCTCCTCCTTCTGTAGGTCGCCTGCTCGTTGGGCGATCTGTTGACCGGCTTCGAGCGCCTGGTCCACCGTCTGGCGTCCGGCGATGGCGTCGACGATCTCCTGGGAGACCTGGTTGCCGACGTCTTGGAACTCGGGGATGGACACGTACTGGATGCCCGTCCACGGCTGGTCGGCCACGCCGGGCTTCTCCGGGTTGACCTCGGACATGATCTGCTTGGTCAGCGCAGCGAACTCACCGCCGGCCTCCTTGTACTCGGGCACCTCGTAGATCGACTCCCGGGTCCCCGGTGGGGTGCGGGCCCAGCCGAGCTCGGAGCCGACCAGGTTCAGGTACTCCTTGGAGGTCGCCCAACGGACGAACTCCCAGGCGGCATCCTGGCTGTCGCTCTCGGTGCTGATGCCGAGGTTCCAGGACCAGAGCCAACCGGAGTCCGTCGTCTTGTTGACCGGGGCCCGGACGTAGCCCACCTTGCCCTTGACCGGCGAGCTCTCCACCGACCCGGCGGCCGACGTGGCGTCGTACCACATCGCCGCGCGGTCGGTGCTGAACAGATCCAGGCACTCGGTGAAGCTGAAGGAGGCGGGGTCGGCCTGCCCGGACTCGGCCAGGGTGTCGAGGTAGAAGGTGACCGCTTCCTTCCACTCCGGCGAGGTCAGCTTGGCGTCCCAGTTCATGTCGTACCACTGGCCGCCGAAGGTGTTGACCACCGTGGTGAGCGAGGCGAACAGGTCACCCCAGCCGGGCTTGCCCCGCAGGCAGATCCCGGCCCGGTCAGCCGTCTTCAGCTGTTTGGCGTACGAGGCGACCTGTTCCCAGGTGGGCCGCTCGGGCATCTCGATCCCGGCCTCAGCGAAGACGTCCTTGCGGTACATCAGGAACGACGACTCACCGTAAAAGGGCAGGGCGTAGACCCGGTCCTCGAAGGAGATGCCCTGCCGGACCGGCTCGAACAGGTCCTCCAGGTCGTACTCCGGGTCGTTGCCGGCCCGGTCGGTGACGTCGACCAGCCAGCCGTTCTCACCCCAGATCGGCACCTCGTACGCGCCGACGGTCATGATGTCGTACTGCCCGCCCCCGGTGGCCACGTCCTGGGTGATGGCGTTACGCAGGTCGCCTTCCTCCAGGAAGATGATGTTGACCTTGATGTCGGGGTGCAGCTTGTTGAACTCGGGCAACAGCCGGTTCATGTCCTGCATCTGCGGGTTGTTGACGCTGGCCAGCGTGAGCGTGGTGACGCCGGGCTGGTTGCCGAGGTTCCCGAAGCCGGCACAGCCGGACACGGCCAGGGCGACGCTGAGGCCCAGGCTTGCCGCTGCGAGGCGGCGCTGCGTGGAGCGAGTCATCACGAGGTCCTTTCTCACCGAAGCGGCCAGCGAGGACCAGGCGGCAAACGCATCGCAGCGGTGTTTGGCTCATATGAGCGGGGTGACTCTCTGATGAGAACTATGGCGGCAGTTGCCGCAACCGGTCAATGATTCCTGCTCGACTGATAGGATCTCCGCTCAAATGAGCAGAGGCGACACCTCCTCGGCCTCCCCCATCAAGGGTCCCGCCGAGCTCGTGCTGGCGGCGTCCATCGCCCGCCGGCACTACATCGACGGCCAGACCAAGATCGAGATAGCCGACGAGCTCCGGCTGAGCCGGTTCAAGGTGGCCCGCCTGCTGGAGACCGCGCGGGAGCAGGGTCTGGTGCGGATCGAGATCGGCCATGCCGGCACCATCGACGTCGAGACCTCCGGCCGGCTGGCCGAGCGGTTCGGGTTGCGGCACGCGATCGTGGTGGACACTCCTGACGACGACCCGGTCTCACTGCGCCGCAACCTGGGTACCGCGGCCGCTGACCTGCTCAGCGAGATCATCGGCCCCAACGACGTGATCGGGCTGGCCTGGGCCCGCTCGGTGCAGGCGATGGTGAGCGAGCTCAAGCGGCTGCCCGCTGTTCCGGTGGTCCAGCTGACCGGAGCGCTGAGCAGCAGCCCGAACGACACGTCGAGCTCGATCCACGGCGACAGCGCGGTCGATATCGTCCGCGAGTTCGCCCGGGTCTCGGGCGGCCCGGCGTATCTGTTCTTCGCCCCGTTCCTGGTGCCCGACCCGACGACCGCCCGCGCTCTGCGCCGCCAACCCGACCTGGCCCGCGCCTTCGACAGGATTCCCACGGTCACCATCGGCGTGGTCGGCGTCGGGCAGTGGGCGCCGGGCCTGTCCACCGTCTACGACGCGGCCAGCGAGCGGGAGCGGGCCCGGTTGACGCGGGACGGGGTGTGCGCCGAGGCTGCGGGAGTGTTCCTGACCGCTGAGGGCCAAGTGCTGCAGACCGAGCTGACCGACCGGATGATCGGCATCACCGGCGCCCAGATGGGCAGCTTCGGCCACCTGATCGCCATCCCGTATGACGTGGCCAAGGCGGCGGCCGTCCGCGCCGCACTGCTCAGCGGAATGGTCGACACCCTGGTCACCCACGTGTCCATGGCCGAGGAACTACTCGTCGACGCCGTGAGGCCGAGCCCGCGCTGATGCCGAACGGGCTCACCGAGGTCCCACTGGTCGGGGGAACGAACAACCGGGGTCTTGTCGTCCGGCGCGGCGACACGGTCCGCCGTCCGCTGCGTCCGACCAGCACCGCCGTCCACGCGCTGCTCAGCTACCTCGCTGAGGTCGGTTTCGACGGCGCACCGCGGCTGCTCGGCATCGACGACCAGGACCGGGAGGTGCTGACGTTCATCCCGGGCGACGCGGTGACGCCGCCCTACCCGGCCTGGGCGCTGACCGACGACGCACTGCGCAGCGTGGCGCAGCTGCTGCGCCGCTACCACGAGGCCGTCGCCGGTTTCGACGTGGAGGGGCACGACTGGCCGAATGTCGCGCCACCGGAGTACGACGAGGGGCTGGCCTGCCACGACGACCTCAACCTGGACAACGTGATCTTCCGCAACGGTCGAGCCGTGGCGTTGATCGACTTCGACTGGGCCACCCCGGGGTCGGCGGTCTGGGACGTGGCCGACGCCATCCGGCTGTGGGCTCCGCTGCGGCCGGGCCGCTACGTCGACGACACCCGGCGAGGCCGAGGACTGGAGCGGATGCGGACCTTCGTCGACGCCTACGGCATCGAGCTGGACCCGGAGCGCCTGGTGCACGCGGTGCGCCTGAACCACGACCGGATGTATCGGCTGATCGAGGACGGCGCCGAGGCGGGCAACGAGGGCTTCGCGGCCTACTGGGCCGAGTCCGAGCAGCGGGTCGCCGACACCCGCGCCTGGTACGCCGAGCAGCACGAGACGCTGATCAAGGCTCTGTTATAGATCTGGCGGCTCGCGCTCGGTCGGAACCTCAGCTCCGGTCTTCCTCCCTTACCGACGCTCGCCGCCTTGCGCAGCGATCCTCGAGGGTCAGCCGGGATGCGCCCTGAGCCTGTCGAAGGGCGCGTCGGTGCGCTTGGACAAGCTCAGCGCACATCGACCGGGTAGTGCTCCGTCACGGTGGCGGAGTAGCGCTCGTCGATCATGCTCGCGGCGGTGCGGTCGGCGTTGGTGGCCTCGATGGTCCGGACCTGCGGTACCGGCCAGTCGGGCAGCTCGCCGGTCAGCGCCCAGGCGGCCTGGCGGGCGGCGCCGACGGCCACGCTCTCGGCCACGTCGGTCACCGTGACCGGCAGTCCGAAGACCGCGGGCGCGATCTTCTGCACCGCGGCCGACTGGGCCGCGCCGCCGGTCAGCACGACCCGCTCGATGGTGTCGCCGTCCTGCTGCAGCACCCGGAGCCCGAACGCCAGGCTCCACAGGATCCCCTCGATCGCCGCCCGGGCCAGGTTGGCCGGCGTCAGGTTGGCCAGCGACATCCCGACCAGCTCGCCGGTGGCGGTCGGCAGCGGCGGCGTCCGCTCCCCCTCCAGGTAGGGCACGAAGGCCAGTCCCCCGCTGCCGGGTTCGGCACTCAGGGCCAGCCGGGCGAACTCGGCCAGGTCGACGCCCAGCAGTTCGGCGGTGGCCGACAGGTTGCGAGCCGCGTTGAGGGTGCAGACCAGGGGCAGGAAGGCGCCGGTGGCGTCGGCGAACCCCGCCACCGTGCCCGTCGGGTCGTGGCTCTGCACTGCGCTGGTGGTGAACGCGGTTCCGCTGGTGCCGAGCGAGACCACCGCCGTCCCCGGGGTGAGCCCAAGACCGAGGCCGGCGGCCATGTTGTCCCCGGTGCCGGCCGCGAGCCGGATCCCCTCCGGTGTCTCGCCGACTGTCGCGTCCGGGGCGGCGACGGTCGGCAGCGCGACGTCGTGGCCGAGGGCCAGCCGCACCAGGTCGTCGCGGTAGGCGTTGGCGGTGGCGTCGAAGTAGCCGGTGCCCGACGCGTCGCCCCGGTCCGTCGCCGGGTCGGATCGCCGACCGCCCAGCTGCCAGGTGAGCCAGTCGTGCGGCAGCAGCACCGTGGCCGTCCGGGCGGCAAGGTCGGGCTCGGCCCGGGCCAGCCAGCGCAGCTTGGTGACGGTGAAGGAAGCCGGCGGCACCGACCCCACCTGGTCGGCCCAAGCCTGCGGACCGCCGAGCTCGGCGATCAGGTCGGCCGCGTCGGGCCCGGAGCGGTTGTCGTTCCAGAGCAGGGCGTCCCGAACCAGCTCCCCGTCGGAGTCCAGGGTGACCATGCCGTGCTGCTGGCCGCCGACGGCCATGGCCTCGACGCCCTGCAGCAGGGCCGGGTCACCGGTGGCCTCGGCGTACGCGTCGGCCCAGGCCTGGGCGCTCACCTCGGTGCCGGACGGATGGGACGCCCGGCCGGATCGGAGGACCTGGCCGGTCTCCGTGTCGCAGACCACGACGGAGCAGGACTGGGTGGACGAGTCGACTCCCGCGACGAGGCTCATGCCCGCACCGTACGCGGCACGTCGCGTCTGGAGAAAGTGCGGACCATTCGGGAACGCTACGGCCGCTGGTCGTGCTCGGGCCGCCACGGGCGCAGCCGGGGCCACCACGCCGGGACCGCGCGCCGGTAGGCCTCGTACTGCGGCCCGAACTGGCGTTGCAGCGTGGGCTGCTCGTACCCGAGGACGAAGCCGACGAACGCCACGGCCACCACGGCCGCGTAAGGAACCAGGACCGCCTGCCACAGCAGCAACGCCTGGCCGGCGATGGCCGCGACCACCGCGAGGTACATCGGGTTGCGCACGTACCGGTAGAGCCCGCCCACGACCAGGCGCTCGGTCGGCGCGACGGGTGCGGGCGTGCCCAGACCCTCCACCACGAAGCGGACGAACGCGTGCACCAGCACGCCGGCCCCGACCACCACCAGCAGGGCACCGACCGCCCGCAGTGGCGCCCACACGGGCAGGGGCTGCCCGAGCCGCCAGCCGGTCAGCCACCAGGGAACGAGCCCGGCCACCGTTGCCGGCGCCACGGCGAAGAACACCGCGGTGCCCGTCGCGGCCACGCTCCTACGCATGCGGCCATTTTCCCGCCTCGTGGCGGGGCCGGGCACGACGAATGCACGTCTCGTCACACGGTCGACATCTGGTAGTAACGGCGTGGACCTAGGTTTCCGCACAACGCCGCCGGTGCTCAGGAGGCTGCCCGTGATCGAACACGTCGACCCCTTCATCGGGAGCTCGGCCACCGACCTTCCCGTGCCCCACGGCATCGCCGAGACGTGGTGGTGGCCGAAGCCGCAGGTCGGCAACACCCACCCGGGGGCGACCTTCCCCTTCGGCATGGTCTCGGCCTGCGCGTACTCCGGCGCCTACCCGACCGGCTACGGGCGCTACCAGCTCAACACCGAGGGCGTGCCCACCGAGCTCTACGACCGGCAGATCGCCTCCGGCTTCACCCACTTCCAGCAGTCCGGGACCGGGGCCATCCGCAAGTACTACAACTACTTCCGCGTCACCCCGATGCTCGAGCCGCTGGACGGGCTGGGCGACACCTGGGAGCTCTCCGACGAGCGGGCCGAGCCGGGCTACTACGCCTGCACGCTGAGCTCCGGCATCCGTTGCGAGCTGACCGTCGGGCCACGCAGCGCGGTGCACCGCTACACCTTCCCCGCGTCCCGGGACGCCCGGATCGTGATCGACTTCTCGATGGGTGGCCTGGCCATCCCGTACGGCGCCACCGTCCCGCTGCGCTCCCATCTCGAGGCGCTCGGCCCCGGTGTGGTGCAGGCCGAGACCGTGGTCGAGGGGGCCCCGCTGGCCACCCACGTGGAGTGCGACGCCGCCGACTGGCGGCAGCTGCTGTGGTACGACCGGCGGCTGATGCACGGTGGCACCCGGCTCGACTTCGACCGGATCCGACCGACCACCCTGCGGCCGTTCGGCCTGATCTGGCGCGGGCCCACCGATCCCGGTCAGGTGGTGGAGGTGCGGTTCGGCTTCTCGCTGCGCGGCGTGGCGCAGGCTCGCCGGAACCTGCAGACCGACTGCGCCCCCTGGTCCCGGGACGACAGCGACCGGCCTCGCCTGGAGCACGACTCCTTCTTCGAGGACCCGGCCCAGCCCGTGTCCGGCCCGGGCACCTTCGACGGCCGACGCCGGCATACCGCCACCGCCTGGCGGGAGCACCTGGACACGATCAAGGTGGAGACCACCTCGACGGCCCGGAAGACGATCTTCGCCACCGCGCTCTACCACTCGTTGATCAAGCCCTGCTTCGCCACCGGGGAGAGCCCGTTCTGGCCCAACAACGGGCAGTTCGTGTTCGACATCTGCACGATGTGGGACATCTACCGGACCCAGCTGCCCCTGATCACCGCCCTGTTCCCGGCCCGCGCCGTCGAGCTGGCCAACGCGATGCTGAACATCTGCGAGGAGGAGGGGAACCTGCCGATCGGCTACCGGATGGCCAAGGGGGCCGACCGGTTCTCCCGGCAGGGCAGCGCGCTGGCCCACACCTTCCTGGCCGACCTGTGCCAGCTGGGCGTCAACGGGGTGGACTGGGACTGGGCCCTGTGCCACATGGACAACGACCTGCGCCGGGCGTACGGGGAGGAGTTCCTGCTGCGCGGCGTGACCCATCCGATCACCCACAGCCTGGACATCGCGTTCGGCTACTCGTGCACCGCCAAGGTGGCCCGTTACGTCGGCGACCACGCCCTCGCCGAGCAGCTCGAGGAGCTGGCGACGCGGTGGGTGAACGCCTTCGACCCCGAGACCGGGCTGCTGGTCGACTCGGCGTACTACGAGGGCGGCAAGTGGAACTACTCCTTCCGGATCCTGCACGACATGCGGGCCCGGATCGAGCTGGCCGGCGGCGACCAGGAGTTCCTGGCCATGCTGGACAGCTTCTTCGGCTACGGCGCCGACCCGGTCAAACAGGTCGGCGAGCGGCCCACGGTGGAGGAGCTGACGGCGGGATACGCGCTGAACCGCTTCCAGGGACTGAACAACGAGCCGGACATGGAGTCGCCCTGGGCCTACCACTACATCGGCCGGCCCGACCGGACCGCCGAGGTGGTCCACGCCGCCCTGCACAACATGTTCGGGCTGGGCCGCGGCGGCCTGCCCGGCAACGACGACTCCGGCGGACTGAGCTCCTGGTACGTCTGGGCGTCGCTCGGGATCTTCCCGGTCGCCGGGCAGAGCCGCTACCTGATCAGTGCCCCGGCCTTCGTCTCGGCCCGGATCCGGCTGGACGGCGCGGAGCTGGCCGTCGACACCGAGGGCTTCGTGGAGCCGGAGGCCGACGGGCCGGCGCAGTACGTGCAGTCGGTCACGTTCAACGACGAGCCGCTGGAGCGGAGCTGGCTGGCCGCCCGCGAGCTGCACCGCGGCGGCCGGCTGCTGATTCGCCTCGGTTCGCAGCCCTCGGACTGGGGTACGACCACGCGGCCGCCTTCGGTCTCCACGGCCGGGTCGGGCGAGCCCACCAGCTCACAGGTCCCCGTACCGGCCACCATCGCCGGTTGACCGGAACGACCCGGCAACCTCAGACTCAGCACACCCGACTCGACCCTCCGGGAGGACCCACATGGGAGCCTGGATCGACCACCCGTCGGCGGAAGCCGGGACCCCCCGCCGCCGACTGGTTCTGGTGGTCCGTGCCGATCCAGTGATCTGCGGACACTCCGGGGAGGCCCGCAACCTGGCCGAGGCCGCGCTGCACCGCGGCTTCACCGAGGTGCGCATCGTCACCTGGCCGCTGGACCTGCTGGAGAGCTCCGGCCTGCCGCTCAAGCCGCTGGACGGGGTGCTTCCCTACAGTGAGGGCATCGAGGTGGAGCGCCCCGAGCCGGTGGGCGACTACAAGGTGCCCGACGGGCGCTACCTGGCCGGAATGACCGGCCGACTGGTCGAGCTGTTCACCGACGGGGTGCCGACGCTGGCCATGTCGCTCTACCTGAGCCCGCACACGCTCGCCGTTCGCGACGCGTTGCGAGTGGCCCGGTCCACCGGACTGCCGGTTCCGGTGACCACGATCGCGGAGGCGGTGGGGTCGGACGTGACCAACGTGGTCCGGTCCTGCGTGGCAGAGGGCCGGTTCGGGGCGGCGGCCCAGGTGCTCTCGGCGTACCTGGACAGCGACGTGCCGGTTGCCGTGTCGGAGTACACCCGGCAGCTGATCATCTCCTCCGCCGACGACGTCGACGCCCGGCACGGCACGACGTTCGCCGACCAGTGCCGGCAGCGGGTGGCGGTCTCCTACCCGGCTGTGGACACCGCGGCCTTTCTCGACCTGGACCCGGCGGAGACCGGCCGGGTGCTGGCGTCCCGCGGGCTGGCACCGGACGGGTACGTGCTGTTCCTGTCCCGGCTGGCCCACGCCAAGGGCGTCGACGACCTGATCGCCGGATTCGCGGCCAGCGCGGCCGGTGCGGAACTGACGCTGGTGATCGCCGGGGACGGGCCGCAGGCGGAGTACCTGCACGAGGTGGCGGCGGCCTCACCGGCCGCCGCCCGGATCCGCTTCCTGGACGATGTCGACGACGGCGAGAAGCCGCACCTGATGGCCGGCTGTGCGGCGTTCGCGCTGCCGAGCAAGCCGCGGGCGGAGTTCGTCGAGACGTTCGGGATCGCGCTGGTGGAGAAGATGCTCGCCGGCGGCGGGCCGGTGATCACCACCGACACCGGCGGGATCGGCGAGGCGGTCGGTGACACGGCGCTGATCGTGCCGGTCGACAGCCCGCCCTCGATCACCGCCGCGCTCGACCTCGCCATCACCATGCCGCTGCCGGAGCGTACCGAGATGGCCGAGCGTGCCCGCGCCCACGCGCTGCAGTTCGACCGGAGCAACGTCTTCGACCAGCTGCTGGGGCAGGTGGACAAGGCGGCCACGCCCGAAGGGGCAGGATCACTGACCGCCTCACCCCGGATGGCCCTCCGGTGAGTACGCCGCCGCCGGCCCCCTCGCTACGGGCGCGGGTCGAGGCCGCCAGCCGGCCGGTGCTGCAACGGCTGCACGCCATGCCGCAGATGATGGTGCCGCTGATCACCATCGTCCTGCTCGCCGTCGGGGTCCTGGCCCCGCTGCCCGTCGGCCTCGTCGCCCTCGCCCTGGTGCTGCTCTTCGTGGCCTGGATTGCCTACCTGTCCTGGCCGGTGGCCAGCATCGGCGGCCGGATCTGGCGTGTGCTGATCCTGGTCCTGATCGTCGCGCTGGGTGTCACCCGCTTCTAGCCACCCTCTCCCTCGGGTTCGGAACGAGGTTTATGTCGGCGCTTCGGATTTGACGGATCAGCACGCCTTAATGAAAATGGTTGTCATGCCACATTGGTCGAGGCTCGGCGCTCTGCTGACCGCGGCGGCGCTGGTGGTCACGGCCGGATGCGGTCAGTCCCCACGGGCCGGCACGGCCGCGGGTGCTGACCAGCTCACCATCGTGGCGGCGGCGTACCCGTTCCAGTTCGCCGCCGAGCGCGTTGCCGGGTCACACGCCCAGGTGAGCAGTCTCACCTCCCCCGGCAGCGAGCCGCACGACGTCGAGCTCACTCCGCAACAGACGGCCAGCGTTCTCGAGGCGGACCTGGTGGTCTACGAGAAGGGCTTCCAGCCCGCCGTGGACGAGGCGGTCGCGCAGAACGGCCGGGACAACGCCCTGGACACGACCACCGTCGTCCCCTTGGCGAACCTCGGCACCGAGCACGACCATGAACACGCCGCCGAGGAGCATGGAGACGCGCACGGCGAGGAGACGGGGCTGGATCCCCACGTCTGGCTGGACCCGGCGCACCTGGCCACCATCGGCACGGCCGTCGCCGAGCGGCTGTCCACGGCCGACCCCGGTCGGGCGAGCGACTACGCCGCCAACGCCAAGGCACTGCAGCGGGACCTGACCACGCTCGGTGACGAGTTCGGCGCCGCGCTGGCGGACTGCGAGCGGCGAGAGTTCATTACCACCCACGCCGCGTTCGGCTACCTGGCCAAGCGCTACCGGCTGACCCAGATCGGGATCAGCGGGCTGAGCCCGGACGCCGAACCGTCCCCCGCCCGGATCGCCGAGGTGCAGAACGAGGCCAGACAGCACGGCATCACCACGATCTTCTACGAGACGCTGGTCTCTCCCGACGTGGCCACCGCCATCGCCGATGACCTGGGGCTGAGGACCGACGTGCTCGACCCGGTCGAGGGCATCACGCCGGAATCCCGCGGCACGGACTACCTTTCGGTGATGCGGTCCAACCTCACGGCGCTCGAAACGGCGAACGGATGCCGGTGAGCGACGGCCAGACACCGGCGCTGGCCACCGAGGACCTGGTCGTCGACCTCGGCGGCACGACCGTGCTGCGCGGGGTGACGGCGTCGGTGCGGCCGGGTGAGGCGGTCGCGCTGCTCGGCGGCAACGGCTCGGGTAAGTCGACGCTGGTCCGCGCGGCCCTCGGTCTGGTGCCGCACCGGGCCGGGCAGGTCCGGCTCTTCGGGGCGACGCCGGCCCGGTTCCGGGCCTGGCACCGGATCGGCTACGTGCCCCAGCGCTCGACCGGCGGGCTGGCCGGAGCCAAGGTGCGCGAGGTGGTGGCGTCCGGACGACTGGCCCGGCGCCGCCCCTTCTGGCCGGCGAGCGGAGAGGACCGGCGCGCCGTGGCCGGTGCCCTGGAGGCCGTCGGCCTGGCCGAACGGTCCGGTGCCGAGCTGGCCGAGCTGTCCGGCGGCCAGCAGCAGCGGGTGATGATCGCCCGCGCGCTGGCGACCGCACCGGACCTGCTGGTCCTCGACGAGCCGACGGCCGGCGTGGACCTGGAGCACCAGGAGGTGCTGGCCGAGCTGCTCACCCGTCGGCTCGCCGAGGGCAACGCCCTCCTGGTGGTGCTGCACGAGGCCGGCCCGCTGGCGCCACTGATCGACCGGGTGATCCGGCTGCGAGACGGTGTGGTGGTGGCGGCGGACGGCGATCTGGCCGGGTACAGCCACCAGCACGGTCGGCCCGACCGGCGTGGCCCGCTCGCCGACACCACCGGGCTCAGCGAGCCCGGCCTGCACGGACGGCGTACCCGATGACCGAGCTGCTGAGCTACCCGTTCATGCAGCGCGCCCTGCTGGCCGCGCTGCTGACCGGTCTGATCGCCCCGGCGATCGGCACCTACGTCGTGCAGCGCCGGCTCAGCCTGCTTGGCGACGGGCTCGGCCACGTCGCCATCGCCGGCGTCGGCCTGGCCCTGCTCACCGGGCAGGCGCCGATCCCCGTGGCCGTGGTGACCGCCGTCGTCGGCGCCGTCGCGGTCGAGCTGCTGCGGCAGTTCGGCCGCGCCACCGGTGACGTCGGGCTCGCGGTGCTGTTCTACGGCGGGCTGGCGGCCGGGGTGCTGATGTCCGGGCTCGCCGGGGCCGGCGCGGGAGCCCTGTCGGCCTACCTGTTCGGCTCGCTGACCTCGGTGACGGCCGGCGACCTCGTCGTGGTGGGCGTGCTGGCCGTCCTGGTGCTGGTGCCGGCCATCGGGCTCACCCCGCAGCTCTTCGCGGTCACCAGCGACGAGCAGTTCGCTCGGGTGCAGGGCCTGCCGGTCCGCTTCTACAACCTGCTGGTGGTGGTGCTGGCCGCGGTCACCGTGACCGTCGCCATGCGCACCGTCGGACTGCTGCTGGTCAGTGCGCTGATGGTGGTGCCGGTGGCGGCCGCCCGCAACCTGGTCAGCGGCTTCACCGCCGCACTGGCCTTGGCCACGGTCCTGGGCGTGGCCGTCTCGGTCGGTGGTGCCGCGCTGGCGTTCCCGCTCGACGCTGCGCCCGGCGCCCTGATCGTGGTGCTGGCCATCGCGGTCTTCGCCCTCAGCTGGCCGGTCTCCCTGCTGGTGCGCCGACGTAGGGTGACCGCTGTGCAGCCCGAGGTCAGGCCGGAAGCCGCCGAGCCGGAGTCCGCCGGGCACCCGCACCTGCACAGCGCCGGCTGCGGCCACCAGAGCATCCCGCACGGTGACCACGTCGACTACCTGCACGATGGTCACCGGCACGCGGCCCACGCCGACCACTACGACGAGCATTGATGCCGGAGACGGGTAGCCCGGCTCGGCGCAGCACCCGGCAGCGGGCGGCGGTGAACGCGATCCTGGGCGAGCTGGCGGAGTTCCGCACCGCTCAGCAGCTGCACGACGAGCTGCGCCGCCAGGGCAACAGCGTCGGGCTCACCACGGTCTACCGCACCCTGCAGGGACTGGCCGACGCCGGCGAGGTCGACGTGATCCGCACCGGCGACGGCGAGGCGGCCTACCGCCGCTGCTCCACCGGCCACCACCATCATCTGGTCTGTCGGTCCTGTGGACGCACCGTCGAGGTGTCGGGGCCCGCTGTGGAGCACTGGGCCAACGCCGTGGCCGCCGATCATGGCTTCCGCGACGTCAGCCACGACCTGGAGATCTTCGGCACCTGCGGAGACTGCTGAAACCTGTACGTCGGGATCGTTTCGGCGAACGTGAGGGGCTGCTCACTCCGTGACCGGGTTCGGCAGCGCTCCCCCGTAGCGACGGTCCCGCCCGGCGTACGCCTCGATCGCCCGCCACAGGTCCCGCCGGTCGAAGTCCGGCCAGAGCCGGTCGAGGAAGACCATCTCGGCGTAGGCGCTCTGCCACAGCAGGAAGTTCGACGTCCGCTGCTCGCCGGACGAGCGCACGAACAGGTCCACGTCCGGGATCTCCGGCTCATCGAGGAACTGTCGGAACCGGTCCTCGGTCAGCTTCGCCGGGTCCAGCCGACCCGCCGCCGCCAGCTCGGCCACGCGGCGGGCGGCGTCGACGATCTCGGCCCGGCCGCCGTAGTTGACGCAGAACTGCAGGGTCAGTACGTCGTTGCCCAGGGTGCGCTGCTCGGCGTCCTCGAGCTCGCGGATCACACTGCGCCACAGCCGCGGCCGCCGGCCGGCCCAGCGCACCCGCACCCCCATCCCGTCCAGCTGGTCGCGGCGGCGCCGGATCACGTCCCGGTTGAACCCCATCAGCCAGCGCACCTCGTCCGCTGAGCGACTCCAGTTCTCGGTGGAGAACGCGTACGCCGACAGGTAGCGGATACCGACCTCGATCGCCCCACCGATGACGTCGAACAGCGAGTCCTCGCCGCGGGCGTGCCCCTCGGTTCGGGGCAGGTTGCGGGCTTTGGCCCAGCGGCCGTTGCCGTCCATCACGATCGCCACGTGCCGGGGCAGCCGGTCCGTCGGGATCTCCGGTGGACGGGCCCCGCTCGGGTGCGGGTCGGGTGGCCGGGGCGGTTGACCCGGAACGCGAGTCGCGTTGTTCCGCCGAGCCTTGGCCACATCAGGGAGACTAGCGAGGTGCCGACCTATCGCGACGAGGCTGTGGTGCTGCGCACCCACAAGCTCGGCGAGGCGGACCGGATCATCACTCTGCTGTCGCGGCAGCGCGGCAAGATCCGGGCGGTGGCCAAGGGCGTACGCCGGACCACCTCCAAGTTCGGCGCGCGGCTGGAACCCTTCTCCCACATCGACCTGCAGTTCGCCGTCGGACGGACGCTCGACGTGGTCACGCAGGTGGAGTCGCTGCACGCCTTCGGCCAGCCGCTGACCGGCAACTACCCGGCCTACACCGCCGGCCAGGTGATGCTGGAGACCGCGGACCGGTTGGTGGTCGAGGAGAACGAGCCCGCCGTGCAGCAGTACCTGCTGCTGGTCGGTGCCCTCGGCGTGCTGGACCGGGGAACCAACGACGGGCCGCGACCGGCCAGCATGGTCCTGGACGCGTACCTGCTACGAGCCCTGGCCGTGGCCGGGTACGCCCCATCCTTCGTCGACTGCGCCCGCTGCGGCCTGGTCGGACCGCACTCGGCGTTCTCCCCCGCTGCCGGCGGCGTGGTCTGCGAGCGCTGCCGGCCCGCCGGGTCGGCACGGCCCGCCCCGGAGACGCTGCATCTGCTCGGCGCGTTGCTCGAGGGTCGCTGGACCGACACCCGCGACGTTGCGCGTACGGTCGCTCAGGAGGCGAGCGGCATCACCGCGGCTTTCGCGGCCTGGCACCTGGACCGGAACCTGCGCTCCCTGGCTCATGTCGAGCGTTGACCCGCGCTGGGGACCGCCCTCCGGGGCACCGGTCTCCGAGGCGGCGCCACCGCCGCTGCCGCCCCACCGACCGCACCGGGTGGCCTACGTCTTCGCCGTCGTGATGCCGTTGGTGCTGCTGATCGCGGTCGCCGCTCCGCTCGGCGTGGCCTGGGCCTGGCGCTCGGCCCGTGGTGACGGCCCGGCCGGCGTGCCGGCGAGTAACGCCACCCGCGGCGAGCCGGGCCTCGGCGACCCCTACTATCCCGAGGCCGGGAACAGCGGCTACGACGTGGCCAAGTACCAGATCTCGGTCAGCTGGGACCCCGCGAAGACGACGTTGAGCGGAACCACCGTGGTCAGCGCCCGGGCCGAGCACCGGCTCGAAAGCTTCTACCTGGACTTCGGGCTGCCGGTCAGCGAGGTGGTCGTGAACGGCCGGCCCGCGACGTTCGACACCGAGAGCGCGATGCAGCTCGAGGTCCGTCCGGCGACCGAGATCGCGGCCGGCGCGGACTTCGCGGTGGCGGTGACCTACGCCGGCAACCCCAGCGAGCTCAACGGCGACGTCTCGCCCTGGTACACGACGAACGCCGAGTGGGGCGCGATCGGCGAGCCGGAGAGCTCGGCCTGGTGGTTCCCGGCCAACGACCACCCCTCCGACCCGGCGCTGATGGACGTCTCGGTCCGGGTGCCGGCCGGCATGGAGGCGATCAGCGTGGGCCGGCTGGAGTCCGCGGACAGCGCAGCCGAGAAGGACTTCGACACCTGGCACTGGATCGCCCGGCAGCCGATGGCCACCTACCTCAACTTCGTCACCATCGGGCAGTACGAGGTGCGGCAGGGCCTCCAGGACGGCCTGCCCTACGTCTACGCCGTCTCCGAGCAGCTGAAGCCGGAGAACCGCAAGCGGGCCTTCGACGCGCTGCTGACCTCGACCGAGCGGGTGCGGACGATGGAGCAGGTCTTCGGGCCGTACCCGTTCAGCGAGATCGGCGGCGTGGTCCCGGCCCATGACCTGCCGTTCGGGGCGCTGGAGAACCAGACCCGGCCGGTCTACAACCCGGGGGCGATCCTGGCCCCGGGCTACGCGGCGGAGCTGCTCAACCACGAGCTCGCCCACATGTGGTTCGGCAACAACGTGACGCTGCGGGAGTGGAACGACATCTTCACCAACGAGGCGTACGCGTCCTGGGCGCAGTGGATGTACAACGAACGGACCCGCAAGCGCAAGGCGAACGACGAGCTGAACCAGAGCTACGACCGGTACAAGGGCGAGGCCGGCTTCTGGCAGATCACGATGATCGACCCGTCCAGGCCCCACCTGTTCGACGCGGTCTACGTCCGCGGACCGATGGCGATGCAGGCGGTGCGCAACGTGATGGGCGACGAGGCCTTCTTCCGGTTGTCCCGCGGGTGGGCCCAGGCGCCGGGCAGCCGGAGCCTGGAGGACTGGATGGACGCGGCCCAGGCGGCCACGACGGTCGACCTCGAGCCGGTGTTCCAGGCCTGGATCTACTCCCCCACCGCACCGGCGCGCACGCCCGAGAACGGGTTCCGCTAGGCCGGAGACGAGCGGAGTTGGCGGCCGGGTGCGGGCTCCCGCCGAGCGTGGATGGGCCTGGCGGGAGCCCGAGCCTGCGAGGGCGGATGGTTGCGAGGCGGGATCCGCACCCGGTCGGCTGCTCAGCGAGGAGCGCGGTTGATGGCGGAGATGACCGCCGAGAGCGAGGCGACGACGATGTTCGCGTCCATGCCCACCCCCCACAGCACCACGGCGTCCTCCCCCTCGCCCACCTCGCACTCCACGTAGGCCGCGGCGAGTGCGTCCCCGCCCGAGGACAGGGCGTGCTCGGCGTAGTCCAGCACCCGCACGTGGTGGCCGAGGGCGGAGAGCGCGTCCACGAACGCCGACACCGGCCCGTTGCCCTCGCCGGCGATCGTCTGCGACTGCCCGTGGTTGATCACCCGCGCGGTCAAGGTGTCATGGCCGCCCGCGGTGGCCGAGGAGTCCACGCCGACCAGCTGCAGCGGCTCGGTCGTGCCCAGGTAGGCGAGCTGGAAGATCTCCCAGAGGTCGGCCGCGTTCACCTCGCCGCCGTCGGTGTCGGTGTGAGCCTGCACCACCCGGGAGAACTCGATCTGCAACCGCCGGGGCAGGTCGAGGTTGTGCTCGGACTTCATGATGTAGGCGACGCCGCCCTTGCCGGATTGGCTGTTGACCCGGATCACGGCCTCGTAGGTCCGGCCCACGTCATAGGGGTCGATCGGCAGGTAGGGCGCCTCCCAGGCGATCTCCCGGACGCTGATGCCCTGGGCAGCCGCCTGCCGCTCCAGGTCCTCCAGGCCCTTCTTGATGGCATCCTGGTGACTGCCGGAGAAGGCGGTGTAGACCAGGTCCCCCGCGTACGGGTGGCGCGGGTGGACCGGCAGGTTGGTGCAGTACTCCACGGTGCGACGGATCTCGTCGATCCGGGAGAAGTCGATCTTGGGGTCGATGCCCTGGGAGAACAGGTTCATCCCCAGGGTGACCAGGTCCACGTTGCCGGTGCGCTCGCCGTGGCCGAACAGGCAGCCCTCGACCCGGTCCGCCCCCGCCATCAGGGCCAGTTCGGTGGCCGCGGTCGCGGTGCCGCGGTCGTTGTGCGGGTGCAGCGAGATGGCGACGTGCTCCCGGTTGCGGATGGCTCGAGAGAACCACTCGATCTGGTCGGCGTACACGTTCGGCGTGGCCATCTCGACGGTGGCGGGCAGGTTGAGGATGATCTCCCGTCCGGGCCCGGGCTGCCAGACGTCCATCACCGCGTTGCAGACCTCGACGGAGAACTCCAGCTCGGTGCCGGTGAAGATCTCCGGGGAGTACTGGTAGCCGAACTCCACGCCGCCCAGGTGCTGCTCGGCGTACTTCATCACCAGCTCGGTGCCGCGGGCGGCCAGCGCGATGCACTCGGCGCGGTCGACCTTGAACACGACACGGCGGAACAGCGGCGCGGTCGCGTTGTACATGTGGATGGTCGCGGTCTTGGCCCCGACCAGCGACTCGGCGGTGCGCTCGATCAGGTCCTCGCGGGCCTGGGTCAGCACCGAGACGGTCACGTCGTCGGGAATCCGGTCGCGCTCGATGAGCTGCCGGACGAAGTCGAAGTCGGTCTGGCTGGCCGAGGGAAAGCCGATCTCGATCTCCTTGTAGCCCATGGCTACCAGCAGGTCGAACATCTTGTGCTTGCGCGCCGGGGTCATCGGGTCGATCAGCGCCTGATTGCCGTCGCGGAGGTCCGTGGACAGCCAGCGCGGCGCCGCCGTGATCTGTCGGGTGGGCCAGGTGCGATCGGGCAGGTCGATCGGCGGGAACGCCCGGTAGCGGGCGAAGGGCATCGGGCTGGGCTGCTGCACCGGTACCGACTGCGGACGGACGCCGGTGGCGGGAGTGGTGGTCATCGAAAGGTCCTCGCTGGTCTGGGATGGGCGGGTCGTACGCACACCGAACTCCGCAGCGAGGAGGCGACCCGGTTAGCGGGCCTCGCTGCGGCAACCGAGGAGGAGGCGACGGTCAGCCACGGGCTCACCATAGCCCAGATCGCGAAGTGGCGAAAACCTATGGCGCGCCGGGATCGGGGTGCGACACCCTGAGGGACGTGCCTCTGCAGCCCGTCTCGCCGGACGACCCCGGCTCGGTCGCCGCGCTCGTCGAGATCCACAACGCGGCGCAGCGGGTCGACGACCCGGAGGCGTTCGACTGGCTGGTGCCGGCCGCGGCGGATGAGCTGCGCTACGGCTGGGACCTGCAGCCCGAGGAGCACTTCCTCTACGTTCCCGACGGCAACGGTGCGCCGGTCGCCGCCCTGGCCGTCGACCTGCCCAAGCGGGACAACCTGCACCTGTTCTGGCTGCAGATCGTGGTCCATCCCGACCACCGCCGGCACGGACACGGCACGGCGATCATGACCGAGGCGCTCCGGATGGCCGAGCGGGCCGGGCGCCACACCGTTTGGGCGGAGACGGTGGAGGACGACGCCGGGGCGCGGAAGTTCGTCGAGCGCTTCGGCTTCGGCTACGCCAGCCATGACGCGCGGCGTCGGCAGCCGCTGGCCGAAGTCGACCAGAATCAGATCGCGCGACTGCTCGCCGAGGCGGAGGCGGCGGCCGCCGACTACGCGGTGGAGCGGCTCCTCCCGCCGGTGCCCGACACGACCCTGCAGCAGATGGTCGAGGTGACTGCCGCGATCAACGACGCCCCGATGGGCACGCTGACCTTCGAGGACGAGGTGTTCGACCTCGGCCGGCTGCAGGACATCGAGACCGCTCGTGAGCGCAAGGGCCTGCGCAGCTACCGGGTGATCGCCCGGCACCGGCCGACCGGCGAGGTCGGTGGGCACACCCAGGTGGTGGTCAGCCCGCACCGGCCGCATCTCGGCTTCCAGGCCGACACGGCCGTGTCCCGGGCCCACCGCGGCCACCGGTTGGGCCTGCTGCTCAAGATCGACATGATGCACTGGCTGGCCGAGGCCGAGCCCCAGCTCGAGGTGCTCGAGACCTGGAACAACGCCGACAACCGCTTCATGATCAGCGTCAACGAGCTGCTCGGCTATCGCCTGTCGAACACCTTCGCCACCTACGAGCTGACCCTTCCCACGGACCGGTCAGACGCTGACGGCGCTAGAGCGCGCTGAGCGTCTGACAAAGTCGGGCGAGAGGATGATGGGGCCGTGACGTTCGCCGTCCCGGCCGAGGCGTACCGGCGGTTCATGGGTCGGTTCTCGGAGCCGCTGGCCCCGAGATTCGCCGACGCGTGTGGTGTGGGCATCGGTCAGCGGGTGCTGGACGTGGGCTGCGGGCCGGGCGCGCTGA
>DASQVF010000341.1:0-3665 GCA_035640915.1 Propionibacteriaceae bacterium | reverse complement strand
GATCGCCGAGCCGTACCAGCAGATGATCGACGGCGACTGGGTCGCGGCCGCCGCCGCCTGGCAGGCCCGGGGTGCCGTGTACCTACGGATCGAGGCGCTGGCCGGTGGGGACCAGACCGCCGGCGCCGAGGCGTTGCGGCTGCTGGACGGCCTGGGGGCCGGCCGGGCGGGGGCCTACCTTCGGGCGTCACTGCGCCGTCGCGGCTTCTCGCGGCTGCCGCGTGGCCCGCGCCGGGCGACCGCGGCCAACGTCGCGGGCCTGACCCCGCGCCAGGTCGAGGTACTGCTACTGGTCGAGCAGGGCCTGTCCAACGCCGAGATCGCGGCGCGGCTGACGCTGTCGCCCAAGACGGTCGACCACCACGTCTCCGCACTGCTGGACAAGCTCGGCGTGGCCAGCCGCGGGCAGGCGGCCGCCGCCGCGCACCGTCTTCAGCTGGGTCAGCCGGACGCAAAGTAGGGAATTCTCCCGATGTCCGCCGGGACCGGCGCTCGTACGGTCATGGTGTACGGGCTCTGACCAGAGGAGGTACCACCATGTCTGCGCCGTGCACGCTCGACGCTGCGGGAAACGACTCTTCCCGGCGCGGAGTGATCGTCGAGGACAACCTGATCCGGCCGACGGTCTCCGACGGTGTGCTGCCGGCGACCCGGAAGGTGCTGGTCGCCTTCGCCGTGCTCACCCTGCTGGCCGCCAACCAGCTGCTGGTGGTGGCGAGCTTCACCGACCGCTACTTCGCGTGGACGATCTCGGTCCGGCCGACCTCGGCGTTCCTCGGCGCCGCGTACGCCGCGGGCTTCCTGCTCGCCGTTCTCGCGCTCCGGCGCAACCGGTGGTCGGAGGTCCGGGTGCCGCTGGTCACTGTCACCGTGTTCACGCTTCTGACGCTCGTGCCCACGCTGATCCACCTGCACATCTTCCACCTGCGGGACGGGGACTGGGGCGCCCGGCTGGCGGCCTGGGTCTGGCTGGCGATCTACGTCGGTGTTCCGGTCGCCTGCCTGGCCGTGGTCACGATGCAGTCCCGGCAGCCGACGGACGTGGTCCCGGTCGCCCGACCGATCCCGCACTGGCTGGCCGCGGTGCTGGCGGTGCAGGGGCTCGTGCTGTTCGGAGTCGGTGCGGTGCTGTTCGCGGGCGCGGCCCGGGTCCATCACCTGCCGTCCGAGGCGATGAGCTTCTGGCCCTGGCGGGTGATGCCGCTGGGTGCCCAGGTGACGGGGGCGTGGCTGCTGGCCCTGGCCGTCGGGGCAGCGCTGGTGATCCGGGAGCGGGACCTCGACCGGCTCCTGGTACCTGCGGCGACCTACGCCGCATTCGGCGGGTTCCAGCTGGTGGTGGTGCTGCGCTACTGGACGCAGGTCCGGCCGGACTACGCGTGGGGCGGGGTCTACGTCGCGGTGCTGGTCAGCATCGCCGCGACCGGCGCCTACGGGGTCTGGGCGGCGACGCGCCGGTCCCGCCGGTAGGCCAGGCAACGGCAGGGACCTCGGCTGGTCGCGTCCGAGGTCCCTGCCGCCCTCGGCACGCGCGAGTATCAGCGTCAACGGCGGGCTCTCCTTTGGAGGAAGCAACTTCCTCGATGAAAGGAGCCGCAATGGCACTCCAGCAAGTCCTGCTCGACGGCCAGCCGATGGCGTCCGGAGAAGAACGGCGGCTACTGCCAGGTCTCGATGTCAGCGCCTACGACCGGCTGCATTTCCATGTCTCGGCGGGGGTTCGCGCCGTCGACGAGCTGCATGTCCGGGTGCTGTTCGGGACCCCGGCGAGCGGTGTGACGCTGCTCGCCGACAGCACGGTCTGGATCGAGGACACCGCCTCGGAACGGGAGTTCTCCCACCAGGCGCCGACGACCGGCACGACCGGGTTCGTGCTCAGCGTCCCGGTCGTCGCGCCCCAGTTGTTCGACGTGATCCTCACCAACCGCAGCGCCGCCGACAAGCCGACCGTCTACGTCGCGGTGTTCGGCCAGGAGATCTAGACCCCGACCCGCCGACCCAGGGTGCGATCTACCAGCAGGTGAACCCGCCGTCGACGAGCAGGTCGACCCCGGTACAGAAGCTCGCGGCCTCGCTGAGCAGGAAGACCGTCGGGCCGACCAGCTCGTCGACCGACGCCATCCGCCTGAGTGGGGTGTCGGCCACGAACTGCCGCACCTGCTCGGCGACCTCGGGACGGTTGTTCATCGGGGTTGCCGTGTAGCCGGGGCTGATGGCGTTGACCCGGACGCCCCGGCCGGCCCACTCCATCGCCAGGCTCTTGGTGAGGTGGGCCACGGCGGCCTTGGAGGCGTTGTAGTGCGCCTGAGTGAGGCCCCGGTTGACGATCGACCCGGACATCGAGGCGATATTGACGATCGACCCCCGGCCGTGGCCGAGCATCGCGCGCGCCTCGGCCTGGCAGGACAGGAACACCCCGGTCAGGTTCACGTCCAGCACCCGCTGCCACTGGGACAGCTCCATCTGCTCCGCCGGGGCGGCGTTGGCGATCCCGGCACTGTTCACGGCCAGGGTCAACCGGCCGAGCTCGGCCTCGGTCCGCTGCACCGCCGCCGCCAGGTCGCCGACGTCGGTGACGTCGGTCGGGACGCCGATCGCTCTGCGCTGCCGCTGCTCGATCTCGCCGGTCAGCTCGTCCAGACCCGGTCCGGGCAGGTCGAGGCAGGCGACGTGGGCCCCGGACTCGGCCAGCCCGAGGGCGACCCGGCGGCCGATGCCGCTGGCCGCTCCGGTGACGAGCGCGGTCTGGCCGTCGAGGCGGAAGTTCGGTGCGGCCATGGGGCTCTCCTGCGCATGCAGCCGGGTCATCAGGGAAGGACATCGATATGACTCACTATGTCGACATCACTGTCCCACTGGTTCCGGGGCGGGTGCCCCTCTACCCGGGCGACACCGAGCTCGAGGTGACCCGGGTCCAGGCCCGGGTCGAGGGTGACGACGCCAACGTCTCGAAGCTGGTCTGCTCGCTCCACTGTGGCACCCACGTCGACGGGCCCGCCCACTTCTTCGACGGTCGACCTGGAGTCGAGACGATCGCGATGGAGGCGCTGATCGGCCCGGCATGGGTGGTCGACGCCACGTCGACGACGGCGATGATCGACGGGCTCCGCGTCTGGGGACTTCGGCGGCCGCCTGCTTCCTGACAGGATCTTCGCCATAGCATCACGCGCGTGCTTGGAAGTGTGGCAGCAACACTTATTGACCATGCAGGGAGGCGATCACAGTAGGCATCCGCAGGTTCTTGAACGACCTGACCCGACTGCATGCGCAGGAGAGCCCCATGGCCGCACCGAACTTCCGCCTCGACGGCCGGACCGCGCTCGTCACCGGAGCGGCCAGCGGCATTGGCCGCCAGGTCGCCCTCGGGCTGGCCGAGTCCGGGGCCCACGTCGCCTGCCTCGACCTGCCCGGACCGGGTCTGGACGAGGTGACCGGCGAGATCGAGCAGCGGCAGCGCAGAGCGATCGGCGTCGCGACCGATGTCACCGACGGCGGCGAGCTGGCGGCGGCGGTGCAGCGGACCGAGGCCGAGCTCGGCCCGTTGACCCTGGCCGTGAACAGTGCCGGGATCGCCAACGCCGCCCCGGCGGAGCAGATGGAGCTGTCCCAGTGGCAGCGGGTGCTGGACGTGAACCTGACCGGGGTGTTCCTGTCCTGCCAGGCCG
>DASQVF010000340.1:0-10626 GCA_035640915.1 Propionibacteriaceae bacterium | reverse complement strand
AGCCGGTCAGTTGAGTCGCCTCCCAGTTGAGCCAGCCGTCGACGATCGCCGGCAGCTCCGCCACCTCGAGCAGCGGCGTACCCTGGGAGGACGCCGCGACGCCGAGCTGCCACGCGACCGTCCGGAGGTCGCCGACGATGCCGAAGACAGCCACGGCCGCCTCGTCGGCGGGGCTGAACTCGCGTACGGCCCGGTAGCCGGCCAACCAGGACCGGAAGTACGCCGCTGAGAAGCGGAGGACGCCCCAGGGCTCGGCCGCGCGCCAGCTCGGCCCGGCGCTGTCGAAGTCGAACACCGTGATCGCGCCGGCATCGTCGACGTGCACGTTGTCCAGGGTCAGGTCCATGTGGCAGATGCCGCGGTCCAGGGCGGGGTCCGCCAGCCATCGCCGCAGCCGGTCGGTCAGGGCGACCGTCGCGGCCCAGCACCCCGTCTCCTCCAGCAGCGCCCGCATCCGGTGGAGCTGGTGGTCGATCAGCAGCGCGGCGTCATAGGTCTCGCGGTCCGGTGACGGGGCGAAGCCGTCGGCGGCGCGGTGGATCGCGGCCGCCGCGGCGCCGAGCCGGTCGTAGACCTCCGGGGCCGGGGCCGGCTTCCTCCCCGGGGCCCAGCTGAACAGGGCCCCGATCCGCTCGCTGCCCTCGAGCGGGAAGCGTTGGAGCAGACCGGTCCGGCCGGGGACCGGCCGCACCACCGGCGCACCGCTACGGTGCAGGTGGTCGACCAGGTCCAGCTCCCACTCGACGGCCGCCGGCGTACGCGCGCGGTGGTAGAGCTTGAGCGCGTACGCGCCTTCGGCGGCGGTGACGGCGAAGACGTCGTTGACCAGTACGTCAAGTCCACGCAGCTCGAGGACATGCAGGTCGTAGCGGCGGGCCAGCTCACCGGCCAGCCCGGCATCCGCCGGCTCCGCACGCACCCGTCAGAGTTTGCCGCAAGGGCGAGCAACCCTCAGGTCAGAACGCGACCACCTGCGCCAGGCCATGGAGATCGTGTACGCGGTAGGTCTGCAGCACGCCGGCGGGACCGGGTGCCGGGACGAAGGCCCCGCTGCGGTCGATGGTCTCGATGCCCACGGCGTCGAACTCGGCCTGCTCACCGCGAGACAGCCGAACGTGCGGCACGAGCAGGGTGAACGTCCGGACGAACGCGTCGACGACCTGCTCGATGGTCACCGTCACCAGCTCGCCACCCAGGGCCGACAGCCGGGTGATCTCGGTGCCGGAGAAGTTGAGCGATCGCTCGGCGTCGGTATAGGAGAGTCGCGGCTCTCCGGTGAAGCTGCTCGTCGAGTAGCTGACCACGATGGGTCCGGAGACCTCGAAGAGGTTGGCGTCGGCCAGTCCGGTCGGGATGCGAACGGATTCGCGCTGATCGGTCATGGTGCAGTCCTTTCCTGCGGAGTTGAAGGGCAGGACTGGTTGAGGATCGACCCCGCCGCCCTGATACGTGGACGGCACCAATCCGGCCCGCACCGCTCAGCCACTGAGCGCCTGGGCGGTCTCGGCGGCCACCTCCTTCGGGCGGGCACGTCCGCGGACGGCGTAGCTGCGCGCCCGGGAACTGGACAGAGCCAGTAGCACCAGGATGTTCGTGGCCACGGCCGGCAGCTGGGCCAGCGCGATCACCTCCGTTCCCCACACGTCGGCCAGGAAGGCCGGTGCCGTGGTGAGCACGCAGAAGATCATCAGCGTCAGCCGGGCCCAGTTGCGGCCGGCCAGCACTGCCACCCCCAGGCCGAGATCGACGATCGCCGCGACGAGCAGGACGACCGCCACGGCGATGATCGCCGTCGGGATGTCCGCGGTCGGTACATCGAACTCCAGCGAGAGCATCCCGCGTTGCACCGCATCCCGGAACAGCAGCAGGGTCAGCCCGGTCGCAAGGTAGGCCAGCCCGCGCAGCACGGCGACGCCGGCCCCGAAGACCGTCTGAGCCGGCCGCTTGTCCCGACTGTCGGTCGGTTGCGGTTCCTCGTAGGCCGGAGCCGGAACCCGGGTCAGGTCGACGATCGGCAGATCGCCGTCGGTCTCGATCAGGTCCCCGCCGCCGTTGCGCGAGTGGTAGCCGGTGGAGAAGTTGCGGATGATCTCGACCTCGATCGACGGGTTCGCCGACCGCAACGTGTGCACGATGTAGTCACGCTCGACGTCGGTGTCCCGGGCGATCTTGTGCGTGACCTGCAGCGTGAACAGGGACAAGCCGACGCTCCGGTCGTACGTTCCGGCAGCCAGCCAGTCGACGGCGTAGCCACCGGGCAGCATCCAGCCTTCCGGACAGCGCCAGAACCGGACATGGTGCCGCTGGGACGGCGTGCCTCGACCTCCTGCTGGTACGCGAAATCCTGCTGCCGGTCGAAGAGGTTGAGCGGACTCACCGGTGCCTGGACATAGCTGCGCCGGCGGAGCGTCGACGTGACGATCCGGCGGCCGCTGGCCAGGGTGAGGTCGTCCGCTCGCGCCCAGCCGGCGTCGGTCATGGCCTGGTGCACCTGCTCCTCATCACCCCGGAAGGCCAGGTTCACCGGATCGCCGAGCAGACCATCGCTGGTCCGGGTACGCCCGATGAAGTAGCCCGGCACGTAGACCCTGGTCAGGATGCGGTGCAGTCGCGGCAGCATCAGGTAGGTGACGACCACCCAGAACGGGATCAGCAGCAGCGACTGCCAGCCGAGGCGGATTCCCAGGTCGAGGAGCAGGTAGGCAAGCCATACTGCCGAGACACCCGCGAACGTGAAAAGCGCGCCGTCAACCTTCTCCAACAGCGTGGCCCGCCGTTCCATGCTCCGCCGCGAGGATGAGCGCACCAGGTAAGTCTGGGCCGAGCGAAGCGGGAGAGAAAGGGCATCTGGCTCCGGCATGATGTGACTTCCGAGCGAGAGGAGGATGCCGTGTCGACGGCGATCTCGTTGTTCTGGATCGCGCTGTCGGCCGCCGTCGCCCCGCTCCTTGCCGCCCTGGTGCCGCGCAGGCTCGTGTCCGAGGTCGTGCTCCTGCTGGTCTTCGGGATGATCATCGGGCCGAACGTTTTCGGCCTGGCGCAGACCACGGAGGGGATCGAGCTGCTGCGCGAGATCGGTCTGGCCGCGTTGTTCCTGCTCGCCGGCTACGAGATCCGCCTCGCCGAGCTGACCGGACGAGGCGGTCGTCGGGCCTTCGTCACCTGGCTGATCTGCTTCGCGCTGGCGATCGGGTTCGTCCTCGCCCTGACCGAGCTGGCGGAGCTTCGGAACGCTCAGACGGCGATCGCCATCGCAGTGATCACCACCGCCCTGGGCACCCTGCTGCCGATGCTCAAGAACCGGGATCTGCTGGGCACCCCGATCGGTTCCGCCGTGCTCAACCATGGTGCGGTCGGCGAGCTCTGTCCGGTCCTGGCGATGGCCCTGCTGCTCGGCACCCGAGGCACTCTCGACTCAATCCTGGTGCTGGGAATCTTCGGCCTGGCCGCCTTGGTGGTCGCCCTCCTGGCGGTGCGCCTGCCTGCCGGCTCCGGGGTCCCGCAGCTGGTCACCTCCGGCGCCGAGACGACGGGCCAGACGCCGGTACGACTCGTGGTCCTGCTGCTGGTCAGCTTCAGCGCCCTGGCCGCGGCCTTCGAGCTGGACCTGGTCCTGGGCGCCTTCGCCTCCGGCATCATCCTGCGCCACGTCCTGCCGGCCGGGAACGCCTCCCTCGACCTCAAGCTGGAAGGCCTGGCCTACGGCCTGCTGATCCCGATCTTCTTCGTGGCCTCCGGCATGACCATCGACCCCGCCGCGGTCGCCGCCCAACCGCTGGTCCTGGTCGCGTTCGTGCTCCTGATCCTGCTGGTCCGCGGCGTACCGGTCTTCCTGGCCAGCCGGACCGATCGCGACCCGGGTTCCGGCCGACGGCGGTTCAGCGACCGGGAGAGTCTGGTCATCGCGCTGTACGGTGCGACCGGCCTGCCCGTCATCGTCGCCGTTACCTCCGTCGCGGTCGCCAACGGGCAGATGACGGCCCAGCACGCGTCGCTGCTGGTGGCCGGTGGCGCGATCACCGTGCTGGTGCTGCCGATGCTGGCCAGCCTGATCAGTCCGCATCGTGATCGCCGACCCGAGCCGGCGGACAGCGACGAGCCGACCCGCTGAGGCGTGCGGGCCGGGCGCTCGCTCAGCCCAGCTCGAGCAGCCCGGTGCCGTACGCGGTGACCACCGCCTGGGTCCGATCCCGGGCCTTCAGCTTGCGGAGCACGGCGGCGACGTGGGTGCGGACGGTCTCCACCCCGACCACCAGCCGGGCGGCGATCTCCGCGTTGGTGAGGCCCTCGGCCATCCCGGTCAGCACCTCCAGCTCCCGCGGCGTGAGCGGCTCGCCCGCGTAGCGCTCCGCCCGCCGTCGCCGTAGGGCCAGCTGCCGCACCGAGGCCGGGAAGAGCAGGTTGTCCCCCGTGGCCACGGCGCGGATGGCGGCTACCAGCTGCTCGGCGGTCGACCGTTTCAGCACGAACCCCGAGGCGCCCGCCTCCAGCGCGCCGTAGACGTAGTCGTCGGCACTGAACGTGGTCACCACCAGCACCTTGGGCGCCGGCTCGAGCGCCACCAGCAGCTCGGTCGCCCGGATGCCGTCGATCCCGGGCATCCGGACGTCCATGCAGACCACGTCCGGCCGCAGCCGCCGGGCCAGGCTGACCGCCTCGGCACCGTCCCCCGCCTCGCCGACGACGTCCAGCCCTGGCTCGGCCGCGATGATCACCTTCAGGCCCTCGCGAACCAGCGGCTCGTCGTCGACGACCAGCACCCGGATGTCGCTCACCGTCGCTCCCCCGTCCCCGGGCCGACGACGGGGATGGTCGCCTGGAACCGCCACCGGCCGTCGTGCGGCCCGGCCTCGACCGTGCCGCCGAGCACCGCCACCCGCTCGCGTACGCCGACGAGGCCGCGACCGCCGGTTCCCCGCCGGGACGCCCTCGCCGACCGCGGGTTGTCGATCACCACCCGCACCGCACCGGGCTCGCCCTGCACGCGCAGACTGATCTCTCCGGCACCGGCGTAGCGCTGTGCGTTGGCCAGCCCCTCGGCCACCACCCGGTAGACGGTGCCGGAGACCAGCGGCGGCAGCGGCGGCAGGTCCCCGATCTCCGCCACCACCGTCAGGCCGGCCTCCCGATGGGCCGCGAGCAGCGTCGGCAGCCGGTCCACGCCAGGTTCCGGGCCGGTCCGGTCCCCCGGGTCGCGCAGCGCGGCCAGCACTCCGTCCAGCTCCTCCAGGGCACCGCGGGCCACGGCCTCGGCGGCCGCCAACGCGCGGGCGGCCGTGGCCGGATCCTGCTCCAGGACGCGGCGGCCGGCCGCCGCCTGCACCGCGATGATGGTCAGGGCGTGCCCGATCCCGTCGTGCAGGTCGCGGGCCAGCCGGGTGTGCTCGGCCTCGGCGGCGAGCCGGGACTCCGCCAGCTCCAGCCGGTCGCCGGCGGTCGGGCCGAGGAACGTCGGAGCGGTCCGCGCGGCGAGCCACCCCAGCGCCCAGGCCAGCAGTCCGCAGGCGACCACGCCGCCCAGCCCACCGGCCACCCGGGCCAGCGTGCCCAGCGCTGATGTCGCCGCTGGGATCGCGACCGACCCGACGTCCACCGCGTGGCCGCGGAGGCCGGCGGCGGCGATCCACACCGCGCCGGGCAGCAGGCCGACCAGGGCCACGGCGGTGGCCAGGCCGAGGACCAGGTGCAACACCGCCCAGGTCGTCACCCGCCAGCGGTGGGCGGCGGTGGGCCGGCGTGGCACCACCAGCTCAGCGTCCACCCCGAGCATGGCCCGCGCCGCGGTCACCTCGAGGTCGCGCACGCCGGGCAGCAGTCCGAGCAGCAGGAACGGCGCCAGGCAGACCGGATACAGGGTCCACCCGGCGCCGGGGACGTACGGGTCGAGAACGGCGGCCAGGCTGACCGCGAGGATGATCGCGGCCAGCCCGATCGCGGCACCGAGGAAGAGCCAGGCGGTGCGCAGCACGATCCCGCGCAGGACCCCACGGCGCCACCGGCTCATCTGCTCATCCTGCCGCTTCCCGGATGCGTCCTGAGCTCGTCGAAGGGCCTTCGACAGGCTCAGGCCGCATTTCCGACCCGATCTGGCGAGTACGGGCGCGGTGGGCGACGTACCCCCAGACCGCCAGCCCCAGCGCCGGACCCCAGACAGAGAACGGGAACAGCAGCACCGACATCACCTTCTCGCCCGCCGTCAGGTCGCCGGCCAGCATCGCGACCAGCATCGGGGCCGCCGCCAGCGTCACCAGCGTCGCCACGATCCCGCCCGGGACCGCGGCCACCCGGACCGGCACCGGCCGGCCGGCCAGTCCGGGCATCCACCGCGGGAACACCTCGCCCCACGGCCGGATCAGGCCCACAGTGAGCACCGCACCAAGCGTCGCGGCGCCGCCGAGCAGCAGACCCCAGAGCCGGATCTCGGGCGTCATCGCCTCGACCGGGCCGGCGAACTGCGGCCACGGGGTCAGCCAGGTCGCCCGGGCCAGCGCGTACGGCACCGGGCCGAGCGCGGCCACCACGGTCAGCACCCGGCGATGCCGGACCACCCAGTCGGTCATCCGGGCGGCGAGGGGCGTACGCCGCAGCGTGGTCGCGACCAGCACCGCCCAGCCGGCGGCCAGCGCGGTGAAGAGCAGGATGGGGAGCAGCTCGCCGTAGGCCCCGGCGAAACCAGTGGCCAGGTTGGTGCCGAGCTGGCGCAGCCGGTCGGGCCGCAAGGTTTCGGTGGTGACACCCCAGAGTCCGGCGGCGAGCACGGCCAGAGCCACCATCGCCCGCAGCCGCGGGTAGCGGCGGACCACCTGGACGGCCAGCAGCACCAGCGCGACGGGTAACAGGAACGCCAGCAGGTATCCGGCCAGGGCGATCGCACCGATGCCCTGGACCGCGACCCCGAAGACCAGCAACTGCACGGCCGCGGCCGGCAGCAGCACCCGTGGGTCGCCGCGTACGCCGGGAGCCAGTAGGAGCAGCGCGGACACTGCGCCGAGCAGCGCCGCGACGAGGACCAGGCGGCCGAGTCCGGCCGGGGACAGCAGCAGCAGGGCGAGCGCGTCGTCCGGCGCCACCAGCGGCAGCGGCAAGAAGCCGATGAGCCACCCCGCCGCGACGGCGGCGGTCAGGCCACTGATCGCCGCGAGCGCGGCGAGGAGGAAACGATAGAGCGAAGTCATGACGCCACCCTCGTCCGCCGCCCCCGGTCACCGGCTCCCCCGACCGGGTGAGTTCGGCCCGGCTCGGGGGATCCTCACCTCAGCGGACGGGCGCGCGACCACGACCAGTCACGACAATTGGTGCGTGTCTGACGCAGCGGCGGCGCCCCGGGCCCTTCCCCGCCAGGCGCGGGCCTGGGCCGAGGCGTCCGCGGCGCGCACCGTTGTCGATGTCACGGCGATCGGTGGCGGCATCACCAATACCAAGTGGCTGCTGCGGCTGGCCGAGAGCGACCCGCTGGTGATCCGGTGGTCCGACCCCGAGGTCTGGGGAGCAACCGGCCAGGAGCACGTCCGCCGAGAGGTTGTCGCCCTCCGGCTCCTCGCGAACTCTTCGCTGCCGGTGCCCCGGCTGGTGGCCAGCGACCTGGATGGGGCGAACGCTGGCGGCCCGGCCAACCTGATGACCTGGCGGCCAGGCCGGGTACGCCTCGACCGGCTGCGACCGGCCGCGGTCTCGGCACTGGCCGAGCTGGCCCTGGCGGTGCACCGGCAGCCCGTCCCTGAGGAGCAGCGGCCGCCGACCTTCTCCTTTCGAGGGCCGAGCGAGCCAGCGGTTCCGGACTGGGCACGATCGCCCGGCCTGTGGCGGCGGGCGATGGACGTCTGGGCGGCCGGCCCGCCGCCGACGGCGTACGGCCTGCTGCACCGGGACTTCCACCTCGGCAACACGTTGTGGCGAGGCGATGCCGTTTCCGGGCTGATCGACTGGGCTGAGGCGTCGTGGGGACCGCCCGACCTCGACGTGGCGCACGCCTGCGCGGACTTCGCCATGCTGCACACGACGGCGGACGCCGAGGCCTTCCGTGCCGCCTATCTCCGGCAGGGTGGGCGGCTCGACCCGGATCCGGACGCCGCCCGCTTCTGGGTGGTGAGCGACATTCTCGGCTTCCTGCCCGACCCGGCCCACATCCTCGCCGCGGTCGGGCCCAGCCGACCCGACCTCTCCCCCGCGGATGTGCGACGCGGCCTGGAGGACCTGCTCGCACTGACCCTCGGCTGACCGATCGGGGTCAGCGGCCCCGCTCGAGCTGGGCCAGCACGGTTGCGGCCGTCGCCCGCCAGGTCGGCAGCCGGAGCCGCTGCTCGATGGCCGCCTCCCGCCACTGCCGCTGACGCCGCCGGTCGGTCAGCCACCCCCTCACCACCGCGGCCAGCGCGTCCGCGTCGCCCGGTGGGAACGTGTCCCCGGCCGCCCTGGCCTCCGGATCGGAGAGGCCGGTCCGCTGCGCCTCGACCGCGCCGGTCCCGGCGGGAACCACCGAAGGGATGCCGCGGGCCAGCGCCTCGGTGACGACCATCCCGTAGGGCTCCACTCGGGACGTCGAGATCAGCAGGTGGCCGGCCGCCCACTCGACGGCGAGCTCGGCGCCGGTGCGCGGGCCGAGCTGGGCGACGCGTCCGGTCAGCCCGGACCGCTCGATCTCGGCCCGGAGCAGCCGGGTGTACGGCGGATCGACTGTGTCGGCCCCGATCACCCGGGCGGTCCAGCGGAGGTCGTCGACCCGGGCGAGTGCGCTGACCAGGGTGAGCGGATCCTTGGTCCGGGTGATGCGACCCAGCCAGAGCAGCCGCGGCGGTCGGTCCGGTGCCGTGCCCGGCGAGAGCGGCGCGGCGGCCACGCCCGGGACGGCGACCGTCGCTCCGGCAACCGTGTAGCGGGCGCGGAGCTGAGCGGCGGTCCAACCGCTGGTGGCGATCGTCCCGGCCGCCGCGGTCAATGCCTCGCCCTCCGCGGTTGCGAGCCGGTCCCGCTCGGTCCGGGTCCAGCCGATCTCGTCGGCCGGGAAATAGTGCACCAGAACGGTGACGCGGCGGCCGGCGACCTGGGCCGCGGCGATGGCCTCCGGCGCTCCGGCGGCCAGGATGTTGTCCACCAGCCAGTCCCGCTCACCGAGGAGCAGCTCGCCGAGCCGCCGGCGCGCGGCGTGGTCCACTCTCGGCCACCGGCCCGGAACGGCGTACTCCCGCACGTCGATCCCGAGGGCGCGCAGACCGGCGGCGAGCTCGTCGTCGTAGCGGTTGCCACCACTCGGTACGGCGCTGATCCAGCGGGCGAAGCCGAGCCGGCGGAGGGGCACCGGCGAGCCTAGGTGAGCTGATCCAGCAGCCGACCGGGACCCATGACCTCCGAGCCCGCGGCGAGAACGGTGGCGACCAGCGCTCGGTCGGCGGTGACCACCACGACCTCCTGGCCGTCCGACACGGCTGCCGAGGCCAGCTCCGCGATCGTGGTGTCGCCATCGGCCGGCGCGTGCACACTGCGTACCGGCCCGTCCCGCCCTTCCGGCACGCCGGCGCGGGCCCGACCCTCCAGGACCAGCACGACCTCGGCGTACCCGAGATCGGCGGCCGCCAGCTGCGCGTGCAGTCGGGCGGCCGCGCCCGGCCGGTCCCGCCACCACCCGTCAGGACGGGACCCGACCACGTTCGCGCCGTCCACGATCAGCATCCCCACCCCTCGATCCTCCCCGAAACGCGATACGTCCGCACAGTGAGGACTCGAGGCCTCTTTGTGCGGACGTAACGAGGGGTATGGAGGACGGCTCAGTTGCGAGTGATCGCGGCCCGGGGCAGCCGACGGCTGCCGCCGCCGAGGTGGACGCGACCGGCCGGGTCGGCCGTGAAGAGCCGGGACCCCGGCGGCGCCGAGTGGGCCGCGGCGAGCAGCTGGCTCGCCTCGTGCAGCCGGGCCCGCAGCTCGTCGATCTCGTCCTGCATCACCAGGATCCGGCGGATGCCCTCCAGGTTGATCCCCTCGTCCTGGCTCAGCCGTTGCACCAGCCGGAGCTTGGTGATGTCGCGGGCGGAGTAGCGCCGACCGCGCTTGGGCGTACGCCGCGGCGAGACCAGACCCATCCGGTCGTACGTCCGCAGCGTCTGCGGATGCATCCCGGCCAGCTGGGCGGCGACCGAGATCACGAAGACCGGCGCGTCGTGGTCGATCCGCGACGGCAGCTCGCTCGGCACTCGGATCCCTCCCTCAGCTGACGGCGAAGAGCTTCGCCCGCGGGTTGGCCGTCCCGACGGCGTCGGCGTAGGAGCTCAGCGCCTGCCGGGCCTGGTCGGTCAGGGCCTCGGGCACGATCACCTCGATGGTGACCAGCAGGTCGCCCTTGTTCCCGTCGCGCTTGCCGACCCCCTTGCCGCGGACCCGGAAGGTCCGGCCGTTCGGGGTGCCCGCGGGGATCCGCAGCTTGACCGGCATCCCGCCCAGGGTCGGCACCTCGATGTCGGCGCCCAGGGCGGCCTCGGTGAAGGTGACCGGAGCGGTCAGCGTCAGGTTGTCGCCGCTGCGCCCGAAGATCGGGTGCGGCCGCACGTGCACGATGACGTACAGGTCGCCCGGCGCACCGCCGTTCTCCCCGGCCCCGCCCCGGCCCTTGAGCCGGATCCGCTGCCCGTCGGTCAC
>DASQVF010000339.1:0-3240 GCA_035640915.1 Propionibacteriaceae bacterium | reverse complement strand
TTGTTCTCCTCAGCCTCGACTCGAGCGGCGGTGACGGTCGCCGGATACTGGTCCAGGGCGGCCGCGAGCAGTGCGCGCCACGGGGTCAGCCGGGTCCAGCTCAGATCGGTGTCCCCGGGGGAGTAGGCCGCCGACCGGGCTTCCAGCGCCGAGCGGGGGTCCGGTGCGGCGGCGGCGTCGGTGAGTCGCCGCCGGGTCAGCTGGGCCAGCTCGTCCGCGGTGTGGTCATGCGGCGCCGTGCTCGGCCACCAGATCACCACGGGGGAGTCCGGCAGCAGCAGCGGCCGGATCACCGAGGCCGGATGCTCGGCGACGGCGCCGCGCATCCGGATCACCACCACCTCGCCGGGCGTGCCTTCGCCGATATGGACCTCGGCATCGAGACCGGCCGGCCCGCCGCCGCTGGTGACCACCAGCAGGATCCGGGACGGGTGCTCCCGCCCGGCGGCGATGCTGGCCTCCCGCGCGTCGTCGAAGTCCGACGCCTCGCAGACCACGATCAGCGTCAGCACCATGCCCTGGGCCGGACTGCCGGCGGAGCGCCGGGCCCGCAGCAGCTCGGCGGAGATCTTGGCCGAGCTGGTGTCGTCCAGGGTGATGATCACGGCCGGCGCTCCATGCGGGCTGAGCCTGTCAAAGCCCAGGCGGCCGACCCTTCGACAAGCTCAGGGCGCATCATGGTTGGCGCTCCATGCGGGCTGAGCCTGTCGAAGCCCAGGCGGCCGACCCTTCGACAAGCTCAGGGCGCATCATGGTCGCCGCTCCATGCGGGCTGAGCCTGTCGAAGCCCAGGCGGCCGACCCTTCGACAAGCTCAGGGCGCATCATGGCCGCCGCTCCATGCGGACTGAGCCTGTCGAAGCCCGAGGGCTTGGCCCATCGACAAGCTCGGGGCGCATTCGTCTCATGGTTGGCGCTCCATGCGGGCTGAGCCTGTCGAAGCCCGAGGGGTCGGCCCCTCGACGAGCTCAGGGCGCATGCGTCTCATGGCCGCCGCCAGGCGAAGCCGTCCCGGGCCAGCATGGCGTCGGCTCCCGCGGGACCCCAGGACCCCGGCTCGTACGGCTCCGGCTGCTCGGGCCGGCTCGCCCAGTAGTCGAGGATCGGGTCGAGGATCTCCCAGGACAGCTCGACCTCCTGGTGCTGGGGGAACAGCGGCGGGTCGCCGAGGAGCACGTCGAGGATCAGCCGCTCGTACGCCTCGGGCGAGGACTCGGTGAACGAGCCGCCGTAGGCGAAGTCCATGTTGACCTCGCGGATCTCCATCTGGGTCCCGGGCACCTTCGCGCCGAACCGCAGGGTCACCCCCTCGTCCGGCTGGATCCGCAGCACCAGGGCGTTGTAGCCCAGGTCGGCCGTGTCGGTCTTGGTGAACGGCAGGTGCGGCGCCCGCTTGAAGCCCAGGGCGATCTCGGTCACCCGGCGGGCCAGCCGCTTGCCGGTGCGCAGGTAGAAGGGCACCCCGGCCCACCGCCGGTTGTCGATGTCCAGCCGGACCGCGGCGTACGTCTCGGTCCGAGAGTCCGGCGGGATCCGGTCCTCCTCCAGGTAGCCGCGCACCTTCTCACCGCCCGCCCAGCCGCCGGCGTACGCCCCGCGCGCGGTGTACAGGTCCAGCCGCTTGGCCGGCCGGACCGCGGCCAGCACCTTCTGCTTCTCCGCGCGCAGCTGCCGCGCCTCGAAGGAGGTCGGCTCCTCCATCGCGGTCAGCGCGAGTAGCTGCAGCAGATGGTTCTGGATCACGTCCCGGGCGATGCCGATGCCGTCGAAGTACCCGGCCCGGCCGCCGATGCCGATGTCCTCGGCCATGGTGATCTGCACCTGGTCGACGAAGTGGTTGTTCCAGACCGGTTCGAACAGCTGGTTGGCGAAGCGCAGCGCCATCAGGTTCTGCACCGTCTCCTTGCCCAGGTAGTGGTCGATCCGGAACACCGAGGAGGAGGGGAACACGGTGGAGACGATCCGGTTGAGCTCCCGGGCGCTGGCCAGGTCGTGCCCGAACGGCTTCTCGATGACCACCCGGCTCCACCGGTCCGGGTGCTCCTCGGCCAGCCCGTGCTCGCGCAGCTGACCGACGACGGTCTCGAACAACCCGGGCGGGATGGACAGGTAGAACGCGTGGTTCCCGCCGGTGCCGCGCTCCTTGTCCAGCTCGCCGATGGTCTCGGCCAGCCGGTGGAAGGAGTCCCAGTCGCCGATCTCGCCGGACACGAACCGGATGCCCTCGGAGAGCTGTTGCCAGACCTCCTCCCGGAACGGCGTCCGGGCGTTGGTCTTGACCGCGTCGTGCACGACCTGGGCGAAGTCCTGGTGCTCCCAGTCCCGCCGGGCGAACCCGACCAGGGCGAAGCCCGGCGGCAGCAGCCCGCGGTTGGCCAGGTCGTAGACCGCGGGCATCAGCTTCTTGGTCGCCAGATCCCCGGTGACGCCGAAGATCACCAGCACGCAGGGGCCGGCGATCCTCGGCAGCCGTCGGTCCTGCGGATCGCGCAACGGGTTGGCGTGGATCGCCGTCATCGACCGCCCCGCCCTCGGACCCGCGGCCGGTCCCTACGCGACGGTGTCGTCACTCACCTCGGGATCGGCGTCCCCTCCCGGGTCGGCCTTGCCCTTCTTCACGTCGTCGAGCGCGGTCTGCACCGTCTCGACCAGCTCGTTCCAGGAGGCCTCGAACTTCTCCACGCCCTCGCGCTCCAGCACGTCGACCACGTCGTCGTAGGAGATCCCCACGGCGGCCAGGTCGTCCATCACCTGCTGCGCCTCCTCCTCGGTGTCGCTGACCATGTCCCCGTGCACCTCGCCGTGGTCGGCGAACGCCTGCAGGGTCTTCTCCGGCATGGTGTTGACGGTGTTGGCCACCACCAGGTCCGTGACGTACATGGTGTCCGGGTAGGCCGGGTCCTTGACCCCGGTGGACGCCCACAGCGGCCGCTGCCGGTGGGCGCCCTGGGCCTCCAGGGCGGCGAACCGCTCGCCGCTGAACTCGTCCTCGTAGAGCGCGTAGGCCAGCCGGGCGTTGGCGATCGCGGCCTTGCCCTTGAGGGCGGCCGCCTCGTCGGAGCCGATGGCGTCCAGCCGCTTGTCGACCTCGGTATCCACGCGGGAGACGAAGAACGAGGCCACCGACTGGATCTGGCTCAGGTCGTGGCCGTTGGCGGCCGCCTGCTCCAGCCCGGTCATGTAGGCGTCGATGACCCCGCGGTAGCGCTCCAGGGAGAAGATCAGCGTGACGTTGACGCTC
>DASQVF010000338.1:0-3543 GCA_035640915.1 Propionibacteriaceae bacterium | reverse complement strand
CGTCGGCGAACCCGCCGCCCGCCGGCCCGCCCCAACCACCGGCAGACCCCTACGCCAACCCGGCTGGGTACGCCCGACCGTACCCCCCGTTCGCGTCCTCGGACTCCGAGCCGCCGCAGGCGGGCCAGCCGGACCCGGGCTACGGTCCGCAGCCCACGCCGCCGTACGGCGACGGCGCGCCAGGCACCTCCTACGGCACCCCACCGCCGGCGTACGCCGACCCCGCGTCTCCCTACGGGGCACCGCCACCGGCGTACGGCAGCAACCCCTACGAGGTGTCGCCCTACTACCAGCCGGCGTACGGCACCTCGACCCCGTACGGGGTCGCGCCGGTCACCCATCCGCAGTCCACCAGCGCGCTGATCTTCGGCATCCTCGGAATCGTCCTCGGCGTCAGCTGCGGCATCGGCGGGCTGCTGGGCATCGTCGGCATCGTCCAGGGCCGCCGGGCCCGCAACGAGATCGACGCGCAGCCCGGCCGCTACAGCGGAAGGTCGCAGGCGCAGGCGGGCATCACGACCGGGATCATCGGCGTGGTGATCGCCACGATCGTGGTGGCGATCTTCGTCGCCATCATCATCACCGGCATGGCCTCCGGAACTTTTTGACACTGCTCTCTCGGGATCACCGCCTGGTGGGACCCCCGGGCCCCCCGAATAGGGAACAATGCTGCCCATGAGCCACCCGTATGACCCGAACCAGAGCCCCGAGGGCCAGCCGAGCGCGAACCCCTACGAGCAACCGGGCGGACAGTACCCACCGGCAGGGCAGCAGTACCCGCCTGCGGGGCAGCAGTACCCGCCCGCCGGGCAGCAGTACCCACCCGCCGGTCAGCAGTATCCGCCGGCCGGTCAGCAGCAGTACCCGCCGGCCCAGTACGGTCAGCAGCCCTACGGCATGGCGACGAACGAGCACCCCCAGGGCACGATGATCCTGGTGCTGGGCATCGTCGGCATCTTCGTCGGCATCTGCGCCCCGATCGCCTGGTACTTCGGCAACAAGACGCTCCGCGAGATCACCGCCTCGGGCGCCAACTACAGCAACGTGTCGCAGATCAGGACCGGCCGGATGCTCGGCAAGGTCTTCACGATCATCTACATCGTCCTGATCGTGCTGTACATCATTGCGATCATCGCGGCCATCGCGCTGAGCGCGTCCTCGAGATAGGTTCCTCGTCCGTCTCGCCGACGAGGCGGTCGGCCTCTCCGACCGCCTCCGCTCGCTGCGCCGGGACCTCCATGCCTCGGCGGAGATCGGGTTGCACCTGCCGCGTACCCAGGCGCTGGTCACCGGCGCGCTCGCCAATACCGGCCTCGAGCTGACCCTCGGCCGGGAGCTGTCATCGGTCGTCGGCGTACTGCGCGGAGCCCGAGCCGGCGCGGAGCCGACCCCGGCGGTGCTGCTGCGGGCCGACATGGACGCGCTGCCCGTGACCGAGGAGACCGGCGAGGACTTCGCGGCTCCCCCTGGGGTGATGCATGCCTGCGGCCACGACCTGCACACCGCCGGTCTGGTCGGCGCCGCGGTCCTGCTCAGCGGTCGCCGCGCCGAGCTGCCCGGGGACGTGGTGTTCATGTTCCAGCCGGGTGAGGAGGGAGACGACGGCGCGGCGGCGATGGTCGCCGAGGGCGTGCTGGACGCGGCCGGTCCGCGGGTGGCCGCGGCGTACGGACTGCACGTCTTCTCCGGCCTTCTGCCGCGCGGGACCTTCGCCACCCGGGGTGGACCGCTGATGGCCGCGTCATCCGCACTGGAGGTCACCGTCCACGGTGTCGGCGGCCACGCCTCCCGCCCGCACAACGCAGCGGACCCGATCGTGGTCGCAGCCGAGATCGTGGTGGCGCTGCAGACCATCGTCACCCGGCAGTTCGACGTCTTCGACCCGGTGGTGGTGACGGTCGGGATGTTTCGCGGCGGTACGCGGGGCAACGTGATTTCCGATGCGGCCGATCTCGAGGGGACGCTGCGGGCGTTCAGTCAGGAGAGCCTGGCCCGGCTGCAGGAGCGGGTGGTGCGGCTGTGCACCCAGCTGGCCGCGGCCCACGGGCTGACCGCCGACGTGACGTTCACCAGCGGGTACCCGGTGACGGTCAACGACGCCGAGCACGCCGACTTCGCACTGGAGGTCGCCGGTTCCCAGTTCGGTCCGGATCGCGCCGTACGCCTGCCCGACCCGATCATGGGGTCCGAGGACTTCTCCCGGGTCCTGGCCGAGGTGCCGGGGGCGTTCGTCTTCCTCGGCGCCGGCTTCGGCGACCCGGCCACCGCACCGATGAACCACTCCGCGCAGGCCCGCTTCGACGACTCACTGTTGCCCGACGCGGCGCGGCTGCTGGCCGAGCTGGCCTGGCAACGGCTGGAGACACTCAGTTCCGGCTAGGCACCAATAGCGCCAGCACGATCACCGCGGCCGCCAGCAGCAGCAGGAACCCGATGTCGAACGCCTTGCCGCGGACCTGGAGCAGGCCCGCCTCGCGCCTGGGCAGGACCAGCCGGAGCACTGCACCGAGACCGAGTGAGGCGCCGATGATCAGGCAGCCCGCCCGCCAGGTCGCCTCACCCAGCGTCGCCACCACCAGGCCGACGACCACGCCGGCCAGCACCAACAGCAGCGGCCAGGCCCGTAGTGCCCGGGCGGCGGCCGACGGCTCATCCCGGGCCCGCCGGGCGTGGCTGACCATCGCGCTCAGCCGGCGGACGCCAGCTGCTCCGCCCGCTCCACCACGTTGGTGAGCAGCATGGCGCGGGTCATCGGTCCGACGCCCCCTGGCACCGGTGCCACCCAGGAGGCCACCTCGTGGACGCTGGCGTCGATGTCACCGACCAGACCGGCATCGGTGCGAGTGATGCCGACGTCCACGCAGACCGCACCCGGCTTGACCATGTCGGCGGTGACCAGCCCGGGACGGCCGGCGGCGGCCACGACGATGTCGGCCTGCCGGGTGTGCTCGGCCAGGTCGGTGGTCCCGGTGTGGCACAAGGTGACCGTCGCGTTCTCGCTTCGCCGGGTCAGCAACAGGCCGAGCGGTCGGCCGACGGTGGTACCGCGGCCGATGACACACACGTTGGCTCCACCCAGCGGGACGCCGTTGCGCCGCAGCAGCTCGACCACCGCGCGCGGCGTGCAGGGCAGCGGGCCCGGCGCCCCGAGCACCAGCCGGCCCAGGTTGACCGGGTGCAGCCCGTCGACGTCCTTGTCCGGGTCGACCGCCAGCAGCGCGGCGAACTCGTCCAGGCTGCCGGGCAGCGGCAGCTGGACCAGATAGCCCGTGCAGGCCGGGTCGGCGTTCAGCTTAGCGAGCTTGGCGTGCAGCTCGTCAGTGCTGGTCGAGGCTGGCAGCTCGACCTGGATCGAGGCGATGCCGACCTGGGCGCAGTCCCGGTGCTTGCCGCGGACGTAGGAGTGGCTGCCGGGGTCGTCACCGACCAGGACGGTGCCCAGACCGGGAGTAACGCCACGCTCCTTCAGCGCGGCGACCCTCGTCGTCAGGTCGGCCTTGATCGTGGCCGCCAGGGCCTTGCCGTCGAGCGTCTGTGCCGTCA
>DASQVF010000337.1:0-6434 GCA_035640915.1 Propionibacteriaceae bacterium | reverse complement strand
GACCCAGGGGCTGCCTGCCGCGTTGAACGCCTGCTGGAAGTTGCGGGCCACCGGGGTGCGGCTCGCCGGGGCGGCGGCCACCTGGTTGATGATCTTGACCCGCGGGTCGGTGGCGTACTTGTTGTCCACCAGGTCGTTGCGGGCCACCGTGCTGTTGGTCTTGGCCAGCACCTCGACCTGGGCGGCGTCCGTCATCAGCCAGGACATGAAGTTCCAGGCCTGCTCGGTGACCTTGGAGTCCTTGGAGATGCCGATGCCGTCACCGCCGATGAAGGTCGACTGGCCGCCGTTGACCCCGGGGATCGGCGTGACTCCGACCTTGACCGACTTGTCCGCCGTGGCGAGCAGCGTCGCCGGGTACGGCATCACCCCGATCTTGCCCTGCTGGAAGTCGCCGACCCAGGTGGCGCCGGTCTCCTCCTTGGAGGCCGGCGCCACTGCGCCGGCCTGGTTGAGCTCGCGCCACATCGCGTAGACCTCCTTGGCGGCGGCGCCGTTGAGGTTGGAAGCGGTGCCCTCCGGGTTCATCGGCTCCTCGCCACTGGCCCAGATCATCGGGAACCAGGTGAAGACACCACAGCCGCCGCAGTTGCCGCCGAAGTAGGTGCCGTAGGTGCCCGACTTGTTCAGCTTCTGGATGGCGAGGGCATGCTCCTTGAACTCGGCCAGGGTGGTCGGGCCCTTCTCAGGATCCAGGCCGGCCTGGGAGTAGAGGTCCTTGTTGTAGAAGATGACCGAGAGGTCGAGCACGAAGGGCAGCACGTACTTCTTGTCCTCGTACGTGCCGGCCGCCAGGTGCCCCTGGTTGATCTGCCCGGCGCTGGGCAGCGCGTCGATCCGGTCGGTGATGTCGGCGAACAGGCCCTGCTCGGTCCAGTTGGGCACGTAGACGATATCGGCGGCGAACAGGTCCGGCAGGTTGCCGCTGCCGGCCGCCGCGCCGACCCGGGTGACGTAGTCGTCGTTCGGCGTGATGGTCAGCTCGACCTGGTTCTTGTGGCTGGAGTTGTAGGCCTCGACCAGCGCCTTCGCCTGGGCCTCCAGCGGTGCCCGCGTCCACAGCGTGAGCTTGGTGCCGTCGTCGAGGCCCTCCGGGTTGGCCGCCGCACTGGTGTCGCCGCCGGCCTGCTGGTCGGCGCCACCTCCGCAGGCGGCGAGGCCGGTCAGCAGCGAGGCGGCGGCCACGGCGACCACCGCCCGGCGCAGGCCGCGCGCCACAGTCTCTCTCTTCATTGAGCTCTCCTGATCTTGGTGACGTACTTTCGTACGTCCGGTGGCTGGAGACGTCGCGGCCCCGAAACGGACCCGAAATCGTTTTCGAGAGCGTAAGGTGCGGGACTACGGCCGTCAAGGGGTCCGGGCGTTACAGTGGCCTTCGCAGACGGCGTCGGCGACGGTGGGCTGAGATGACAACGCGAGTGACGAGCGAGGCGTCGCGCAACGCGACCCTGAAGGACGTCGCTCGGCTCGCCGGAGTGTCGGTGTCCACGGCCTCCAAGGCGCTGAACGGACGCAAGGACGTCGGCGAGGCCACCCGGGTCCGGGTGGTGCGCGCCGCCGAGCAGCTCGCCTTCTCGCCCAACGCACTGGCGAAGGGGCTCATCGCCCAGCGCAGCGGCACGGTGGGCCTGCTCACCTCTGACCTCGAGGGTCGGTTCTCCATCCCGATCCTGATGGGCGCGGAGGACGCGTTCGGCACGGACATGACGTCGGTCTTCCTGTGCGACGCGCGGGGGGATGCCATCCGCGAGCAGCACCACCTCCGGGCCCTGCTGTCCCGCCGGGTCGACGGCCTGATCGTGGTGGGCGCCCGGCCCGACGTCCGCTCCTCGCTGGGGCAGGATCTCGGCGTACCGGTGGTGTACGCGTACGCCCCGTCCGACGATCCGGACGACCTGTCGCTGGTGACCGACCACTACGGCGGCGGTGAGCTGGCCGTCGACCACCTGCTGACCTGCGGCCGGACCAGGATCGGTCACATCTCCGGCGACCCCTCCTACGGAGCGGCTCGGGACCGGGCCCGGGGCGCGCTCGACCGGCTGAAGCGGGCAGGGCTGGAGCTGGCCGGCGACCAGGTCTTCTTCGGCGCCTGGTCGGAGTCGTGGGGGCGCAACGCCACCCGGGAGCTGCTGCGGCGGGCGCCCGACGTCGACGCGATCTTCGCGGGTTCGGACCAGATCGCCCGCGGGGTCCTGGACACCCTCGACCGGGCCGGGGTGGCGGTGCCGTCCCAGGTCTCGGTCGTCGGCTTCGACAACTGGGAGGCCCTCGCCACCAACTCCCGTCCCGCGCTCAGCACCATCGACATGAACCTTCAGCAGCTCGGTCGCATCGCCGCCGAGCGGCTCTTCGCCGCCATCGCGGGTCCGCCTCAGTCGGGCACCGAGACCCTGCCCTGCCGCCTGGTCGCCCGGGAGTCGACCGCCCCGATCGACTGACGTCCCCGGGCTACTCCCTCAGTGGG
Source organism: Propionibacteriaceae bacterium (assembly GCA_035640915.1). Lineage (GTDB taxonomy): Bacteria > Actinomycetota > Actinomycetes > Propionibacteriales > Propionibacteriaceae > Microlunatus. Next base: position 3,970 of record DASQVF010000337.1, on the reverse strand, counting down.
CGGCCCGGCGTAGGAAGACGGCGCGGAGCGGCTGGTTGGTCTCCAGCTCGGCGGCCCGGTGAAAGGCGGCGGCCGCCTCCGGGAGGCGGCCCAGCCGCTCCAGCATGTCGCCGCGGGCGGCGTGGAACAGCGGGTAGCGCTGCAGGCTGCCGGACCCGGCGAGTGCGGCCAGCCGCTCCAGTCCCGCCGCCGGTCCGTCGGCGCGGGAGACGGCGACGGCGTGGTTGAGGTCGAGGACCGGTGACGGCGTGAGGTGGCGCAGCACGACGTAGAGGGCGGCGATCCGGCGCCAGTCGGTGGCGGCGACGTCGGTGGCGCGGGCGTGGGTGGCGGCGATCTCGGCCTGCAGGGTGTACGGGCCGCCGCCCAGCTCGCCGGCCCGCGCCAGGTCCTCCAGGCCGCGGCGGATCAGCAACCGGTCCCAGCGCCGGCGGTCCTGGTCCTCGAGCAGCACCGGCGTGCCGTCGGGGGAGTGGCGGGCCGGCAGCCGGGAGGACTGCAGCTCCATCAGAGCCACCAGGCCGTGGGCCTCGGCGTGCTCCGGCTGCAGCGCGACCACCCGCCGCCCCAGCCGCAGGGCGTCGTGGCAGAGCTCGGGCCGGGTCCAGTCCTCGCCGGCGGCGGAGGCGTACCCCTCGTTGAAGATCGCGTAGACCACGGCGAGCACCACCCCGAGCCGTGCCTGCAGGTCGGCGGCCCCTGGCAGCTCGAACCGGGCTCCCGCCGTGGCCAGCCGGCGCTTGGCCCGCACGATGCGCTGGGCGGCGGTGGTCTCGCTGACCAGGAAGGCCCGGGCGATCTCGGCGGTCTGCAGCCCGGCGACCACCTTGAGGGTGAGCGCGATCTGGTTCTCCCGGCTCAGGGCGGGGTGGCAGGACATCAGGATGAGGGTGAGCTCGTCGTCGCGGACGGGGTCGTCGATCATGGCGGTCACCTCCTCGGCTGCGTCGTGGTGGTCGGGTTGGTCAGCGGCGTAGAGGGCGAGCTTGCGCTCGCCGAGGGTCCGGCGCCGGGCGTGGTCGACCAGGCGGTGGCGGGCGGTGGCCATCAGCCAGGAGCCGGGGTGCTCGGGGACGCCGTCGACGGGCCACTGCCGTAGGGCGGCGGCGAAGGTGTCCGAGGCCAGGTCCTCGGCCAGCGCCAGGTCACCACCGGTCCGCCGGGCCAGAGCGGCCGTCAGCCTGGCGGACTCGATCCGCCAGACTGCGGCCACCGTGTCGGCGATGTCGCCGGTCACGCCGGCGGCTCACCGCCGGGGGTCATCACCTGGACGATCCGCGAGGTACCGGTCCAGCCCGGCCAGAGGGTGCGGTGCAGGTCCATGAACCGGCGGGTCCACTCGACCACGTCCTCCTTGGACCGGACCTCGTAGACGACGTAGCTGATCAGTTCCTTGGTCTCGGTGAACGGGCCGTCCAGGACGCTCAGCTCGTCGGAGGAGACCGTGATGTCGGTGCGGGTCTGGGGGAGCAGGCCGCCCATGTCGAGCATCACGCCGGCGGCGGTGGCCTCCTGGCCGAGGGTCATGATCGCCTCGAACAGCTCGGGCGGGGGCGGGGTGTCGGGCTGGCTGGCGAAGAGAACGGACAGGTAGCGCATCGGAGTGGTTCCTTTCGAGTCGTCGAGGGGGGCTGAGGTCATCGGGTCGTGGTCACGGAGCGGTACGCGTGGATCGCCACGGCGGCCAGCCAGACCCAGACGGCGACCACGGCGGCGATGAAGGGCAGGATGACAGCCGGACCCGTCGAACCGCTGCTGACCCCGACGAAGGCGGCGGCGAAGCCGATGCCGGTGAGCCGGGACCACCAGGCCAGTCGGCGCGCGCCGGAACGGGCGTAGCACCGAGCCAGGACGAAGGTCGCGATCACCAGGGCGGCGAAACCGATCCCGCTGGCGAGGAAGTGGCCGATCCCGTGCCAGGTCGGCGCGGCCGGTGTGGCGACCCCCACCGGGTAGCCGAGGCCCGGGTCGGCGACCAGGAGACCAGCGCCGACCATCCCCAGCCCGTACGTCGCGATCAGCCGGGGTGCCCAGCGGCTGGGGCCGGAGCGACGGAGGCCGACGGCGAAGGCGACGACCATGGCGCCGGACAGGATCAGGTTGGCCATCTGGATCCAGCCCTGCGGCCCGGCGGCCAGCTGGCTCCAGGCGTGCCGGGTCAGGTCGAAACCATCGTGGACCAGCGCCTGGACGACCGAGGTGGTCAGGTAGATCGGACCGGCGAGAACGCCGTAGCCGAGCAGGGACCGGGTGACCCGCTGGGCCGGCGTGCAGTCGTGGGCGACGTCGGTGCCGTTAGCGGGGGCGAGGTTGGTGGCGGACATGGGGACTCCTTCTCGAGGCAGCGGCACCCGTCTGGGTGCCTTTCACCCCCTGCTCGATCGAGCGGACCGCGAATCGACAGCTACGAGTGAGAAGTTCCAGATTCTTTCTGCAGGGCGCGGACCCGGTCCAGGACCCCGGGCATGGCCGCCTCGACTGCGGCCAGAGTGTCGTAGAAACCGTCGGCGGTGCCGTACCACGGATCCGGTACGCCGGAGCCGGGCTCGGCGTCCGGGTCGTAGTCGGTCAGCAGGCTGACGTTGCGGGCCTCAGGCGCCAGTCCCATCATCCGGGTGACGTGGATGTCCTCCATGGCGATCACCAGGTCGGCGTTCTCGATCTCCTCCCGGGTGATCTGGTGGGCCACGTGGCCGTCGACCCGGTAGCCGTGCTCGCGTAGCACCGACTCGGCGCGGCGGTCGATCGGCGCGCCGAGCTCATCACGGCTGGTCGCCGCGCTGGTGAACTCGACTCCGGTCAGGCCCTGGTCCGCGGCCATCCGCTCCGCCACCCGCTCGGCCATCGGCGACCGGCAGATGTTGCCCCAGCAGACGAAGACGACGTGAAGGGGGGCGACCCCCTTCGAACCCCCGCGCGGCGTGGCCGCCGAACTTGCCGGATCGACACGCCGCAGGATGCGAGGTGATCCATCGCTCCCTTCAGGCACGGGCCCGACGCCGCTGGTCGTCCCGGTCGGGGATGAAGGCGTTCAGCACGAAGCTGATGATCGAGACGATGATGGACCCGAACAGCGCCGGCCAGAACCCGCTCACGCTCCAGCCGAGGTTGAACAGGCCGGACACCCAGGACGTCAGCCAGAGCATCAGGGCGTTGATCACGATCAGGAACAGCCCCAGGGTGAGGATCACCGCCACTGCGGTGACCAGGGTGAAGATCGGCTTCACGATCGCGTTCACGACGCCGAAGATCAGCGCCACCACCAGCAGGGTCACCACCTTGCCCTGGGTGTCCGGGGCGGTCAGGCTGATGCCGCTGAGCAGCCAGGTGGCGACGGCCAGGGCGCCCGCGTTGGCCAGCAGCCGGAGTAGAAACCTCATTCTTCGATCATGCCTTACCGCCCGCTTGTCAGAACCAGGTTGAGGTTCAGGCGAGGTTGTCCTTCTCGTCGGTGATGGTCGTGTCGTCGCCGTGGCCGGTCTTGACGATGGTCTGCCCGGGGAGCCCCATCAGCTTGTCGGTGATGCTGGCGATCAGCAGCGGCCGGTCGCTGAAGCTGCGTCCCGTCGCCCCCGGCCCGCCTTGGAACAAGGTGTCGCCGGTGAAGACCGTGGCCAGGTCCGGGGCGTAGAAGCACACCGCGCCGGGGGCGTGACCGGGGGTGTGCAGCACGGTCAGCGTGGTGTCGCCGACCTCGATCTCTTGTCCGTCGGCCAGCTCGCCGTCCGGCGGAGCGTCGTGGGTCAGGTGCCACAGCGGGAGGTCGTCCGGGTGCAGCAGCACCGGGGCCCCGACGGCGGCGCCCAGCGCCGGCGCCACCCTGACGTGATCATCGTGGGCGTGGGTGCACAGCACCGCCCGCACCGTCCGGCCGTCGATCAGGTGCAGGATCGGCCCGAGGTCGTGCGGGGCGTCGATGACCACGCACTCCTCGTCGTCGCCGATCACCCAGACGTTGTTGTCCACGTCG
>DASQVF010000336.1:0-9067 GCA_035640915.1 Propionibacteriaceae bacterium | reverse complement strand
CGCAGCGCAACCTTGACCACCGCGCTCTGCCCGCTCTTGGTCAGGGCGTCCCGCAGCAGCACGTACGGTTTCACGCCGGGGCCGTCGGCCTGCAGGAAGTAGGTCTTGTTGAAGTACGTCGGGTCCACCTCGTCGTCGTCGACGAACTGCACCACCTCCACGGACTTGGTGGTGGCCAGCGGCAGCGCCTCGAAGTCCTCGGCCTGCAGGATCACCATCCGGCCGTCGGGAAGCTCGTAGCCCTTGGCGATCTCGGGGTACGGGATCTCCTCCCCGTCCTTCTCGCAGACCCGCTTGTAGCGGATGCGCCCGCCGTCCTCGGCGTGCACCTGCCGGAAGCTGATGTCCTTCTCCTCGGTCGCCGAGTACAGCTTGACCGGGATGGTCACCAGGCCGAAGGAGATCGCGCCTTTCCAGATTGATCGCGGCATACCGTCCATTCTGCCTGACCACGCTGACAATCTCTGATCAGCAGCGGTCCAGCTCCTCCGGGGCGAACCAGAGCAGGTCGTACGCCTCCAGCAGCTCGGCGACCTCGGGAAGATCCAGCGCCTCGGTCAGCGTCCGGCCCTCCGCCGCCGCCCGCGCCCTCGCGACCGCAGCAGCGGCATCCGGCTCGTCGGCGAACAGCGACTGCACCTGCGGCCAGCGCAGTCCGGTGACCACCACCTGGCCGAGCGCGTCGCCGGTGTCGGCCACCTGGTCGGCTTCGAGCTCGGCAGCGAGCACCAGTCGCCGCGGGTCGGCCACGCAGGTCAGGGCCAGGACGCCGGCGTGGCTCAGCGCGGCGAACTCGACCTCCTCGGGCACCGCGTCCGGGCCGGCACTGGCCGCCAGTCCCGCCGTGGGTGCGCAACCGGGACGGGGACCGGGATCGACACCGCTCCGCAGCGCGTACGCCGTGTCTCGGTCGAGCGGGACGAGGACCAGGGCGGTCACCCGGCGTCGGCCGTCGGCTTCGGGGCGGTCCTGGGCACCGCGGTCTTCTTGGCGGCCGCTTTCCTGGCCGGCACCTCCGAGGCGGACTCTCCCGTCGCCTTCTTGGCAGTCGCCTTCGTGGTGGTCGCCTTGGTGGCCGCGGTCCTCTTGGCGGTCGCCTTCGTGGTGGTCGCCTTCGTGGCCGCGGTCCTCTTGGCGGTCGCCTTCGTGGCGGTAGTCATCGTGGCGGTTGCCTTCGGGGCCGTCGACTTCGACGCCGGCGACTTCGGGGCGCTGGTGCTCGTCGCCGACTCCGGAATGGTCCGCCGCCGCGCCCCCGTCACCAGGTTGCGCACCGCCGCCCGCTTCTGCCCGGTCGCCCTGCGGGCCGCCGCCTCCTGTCGCGCCGCGATCTTCTTGGCCGCGGCCCGACGGGCCGCCGGGGTCGCCTTACGGGTCGGCTGCCGCACCCGGGCCGCGCGCACCGTGGTGTCCAGCAGCTCCTCGACAGCGTCGGTCAAGCACTGGGCCAGCACGTCCAGGTCGCGGACCGCGTCCCGGTCGGCGGTCAGCCCGAAGAACACCCCACCGTTGTAGGAGGTCACCCCGATGGTGAGCAGGCGGCCGGCGGACAGCGGCAGCACGGGGTAGCTGGCCGCCAGCCGGGCGCCGGCGGCGTACAGCGGCACCTGCGGGCCGGGCACATTGGTGACCAGCAGGTCGTGCTGCTTCCGCACCACCTCGGTGGAAACCCGTACGCCGAGCGCGTGCAGGGTGGTCGGTGCGAACCCGGCGATGTCGGACAGGGAACGGGCGCCCACCGCCCGACCGCTGTCCTTGTGCGCCTGGGTGGCGTAGGCCACCTGGTGCAGCCGCATCAGCGCATTCGGCTCGCCGATCGGCAACCGCTGCAGGCGCGGTGCGACCTGGCTGCCCAACGAGGTCGGCTCGCCGTCGTCCTCGGTGACGCTCATCGGCACCAGCGCCGTCAACGAGCTGCCCGACCCGATCGGCTCGCCGCGGGTCAGCAACCAGGACCGCAGGCCTCCGGTGACCACCGCCAGCACCACGTCGTTGATGGTGTGGGAGTGCTCGGCGCGGACCGCGCGGAGATCGTCGAGCCGCATGGAGGCGGTAGCGTACCGGCGCTGCTCGGAGACCAGCCCGGCCAGCGGCGACCGCGCCGGCCGCGGTCCCCGGAGGGCGTCGGCGGCGAGCTCACCGAGGGCGCCGCCGATGCCGCCGACCGCCTCGCCGACGGCCACCGCCACCCCCAGAGCGCCGGTCAGGGCACCTCGCACGCTCTCCATCGCCGCCGCCGGGTCCTGGGCGTTCTCCCACATCGCCTCGAGCGCCAGCTCCAGCGGCGACGGCTCGGGCAGCGGCCGCCACGCCTGCTCGCCGGTGCCGTCCGTGTCGCTCGGAACGTCCGGGGTGGAGTCGAGCAGCACCTGGCCGATCTCCACCGTGTCCACGCCGTCGACCAGCGCGAGGTGGGTCTTGCTGACCAGGGCGAACTGGTGGTCCGCCAGGCCCTCGACCAGGTAGATCTCCCAGAGCGGGCGGGAGCGGTCGAGCCGCCGGGCCAGGATCTGGCCGACGAACTCCCGCAGCTGCTCCGGCGTACCCGGCCGGGGCAGGGCCGAGCGGCGGACGTGGAAGGTGAGGTCGAAGTCCTCGTCGTCGACCCAGACCGGGGCGGCGAGCCGGGCCGGCACGCCGCGCACCCGCTGCCGGTAACGGGGCACGTAGGCGATGCGGTCGCGGATCAGTCCGATCAGCCGCTCGTAGTCGAAGCTCTCGCTGCCGGGGTCGAAGATGTCGACGGTGCCGACGTGGTTGGGAGTGTGCGCGGTGTCCAGCGCCAGCAACGACACCTCTAGGGCGGTGAGGCGCTGCGGCATGGCCCGTCCCTCCTGCGACTGGGAACTTGTCGGAACCCGTTACGTTACTTCTACACTGCCGTCCCAGCGGAAATCACGAAGGGGGACGACACCCGTTGGACTCCCGCCGAGCCGCAAGGACACCCGGGAGGTCGCGCAGCAGAGAGGCCTTTTCTTCCGATGACTGGTTCGCCGGCGGGGCGACGCATGGCTGGGTTCGTGCTGGGTGGAGTGCTGGCTGGGCTGGCGCTGACCGGTTGCACGAGTGCGCCGACCGACACGGCGAGCCCGAGCCCGGAGATCACCAGCGCGACCCCGAGCCCATCGGCCTCCGCATCGGAGAGCCCCAGCGCATCGGCGACACCGACACCCACGCCGACCAAGTCCAGCGCGGTGATCAACTCCGTGACCATCGACATCACCATCGCCGACGGCCAGGTGACCCCCAACGGCGAGAAGGTCGACGTCGAGGTCGGCCAGACCATCGTGCTGAACGTCACCAGTGACGAGCACGACGAGGTGCACGCGCACACCGAGGGGGACGGGTTCGAGCTCGAGGTGCCGGCCGGAAAGACGGTGTCGGGCGAGTTCACGCTCAACAGCCCCGGCAGCTACGAGGTGGAGTTGCACCACCTCGAGAAGGTCATCGTCATCTTGAACGCGCGCTGACCTCACCCAGCCTCACCATGCTGTTACCCCTGCACGGGATCGCGTCCCGGCACGACCTGCCGCTGCCCTTCGAGTACGTGGTGGTCGGCGCCGCCCTGGCGCTCGCCGTGTCGTTCGTCGTGCTGCTGCTGGCCTGGCGACGGCCCCGGTTCGCCGAGCTCGGCGGGCGGGCGCTGCCCCGACTGACCCGGCTGGTCGACAACCCGGCGACCCGGCTGGTCGCGCGGCTGCTGGTGCTGGCCGCGTTCGCCTGGGCCGGCCTGGCGCTGATGGCCGGCCAGGACCTGCTGACCAACCCGGTCTTCGGCTTCGTCTTCGTCTGGGTCTGGGTCGGGCTCGTGCCGATCTCGCTGCTGCTCGGCGGCTTCTGGCGGGCCACCAACCCGCTGCGGACCGTTCATGACGCGCTGAGCCGGCTGGCCGGCACCGATCCCGAGCAGGGCCTGGTTCGGTTGCCGGAGCGGATCGGGGTCTGGCCGGCGGCCGTGGCGCTGTTCGCCTTCGCCTGGCTGGAGCTGGTGCAGCCCGACCGCACCACTCTGGCCGTGCTCCGGGTCTGGGCCCTGGCGTGGCTGGTCGTCGGGGTGATCGGCGCGATCGTCTTCGGCCGACGCTGGATCGGCGCCGCCGACCCGTTCGAGAACTACGCCGGCACCGTCGCGCAGCTCTCGCCCTGGTCCCGGGCGAACGGCCTGCTGCACCTGGTCAACCCGCTGGCCCACCTGAGCCATTGGCGCGCGCCACCGGGCAGTGTCGCCGTGGTTGCGGCTCTCCTCGGCAGCACCGCCTTCGACAGTTTCGCCAACACCAGCTTCTGGATCACCACGGTGCAGAGCTCCGGCCTCACCACCGTGGCCTGGGGCACACTCGGCCTGCTCACCATGATCCTCGTCGTGCTGGCCACCTTCAGCCTGGCCGCCGCCTGGATGGGCCGCTACGGCGACCGCCCGGCCACGGCGTACCCGCTGCTCATGGTGCCGTCAGTGGTGCCGATCGTGATCGGCTACGCGATCGCCCACTACACCACGCTGCTCGTCGTGGAGGGCCAGCGCACGGCGATCAACTGGTCCGACCCGCTCGGCCGGGGCTGGAACGTGTTCGGCTCGGCGGGGATGGGGGTCAACGCCGCGATCTTCAGCTACCCGACGGTGATCGCACTGATCCAGCTCATGGCCATCGTCACCGGCCACATCGTGGGCATCGTCTGCGCCCACGAGCTCGCTGTCCGCCTGCTGCCACCGGACCGGGCCCTGGTCGGACAGCTGCCGATGCTGCTGGTCATGGTCGGCTACACCTGCGCCGGTCTGGTACTGCTCTTCTCGCCTTAGGTCCCGAATCCCTGGGGTCCGCAACCGCAACGCAGGTACGCCGGGCGGAGCGTGGATAGGTCTGGCGGGAGCCCGAGCCTGCGAGGGCGGATGGTTGCGACGCCGGCGTACCGGCGTTGCGGTTGCGGACCGCTAATCCCCCGGCCAGCTGCCGGTGAGCCGCTGGAAGCCCCTGGCGCCGCCACGGTCGATCAGCGCCTTGACGGCGGCGAAGATCGCGCCCTGCAAGGCCGCGGCCAGCAGGATCTGACCGATGCCGTACTCCGACTGCAGGGCGTCGGGCGCGTCCTCCTCGTCGGCCACCCGCTTCCAGATCTGCTTGAACACCGCGCTGGCGATGGCGCCCGCCGCGATGCTGGCGACGATGCCGACCGGACGGTAGGCGAGCTTTGCTGCTGAGACCACGAACGCTCCTTTGCGAGAAGTGACGAGTGCGAGCCTACGACCGGCGGCGGAACCGCCGGATGATCAGCGCCAGGAGAACCAGCACCGGCGCGGCGAGGGCGGCCAGCTGCACCGGCCGTGGCGCCTGCTTCGCCTGGTCCAGCAGCTCCGACCCCTTGGTCCTGGCCTGCTCGACCTTCTCCCGGGCCTGCTGCTTGGTCTCGTCGACCTTCTCCCGGGCCTGCTGCTTGGTCTGGTCGACCTTGTCCCTCGCCTGTTGCTTAGTCTGGTCGACCTTCTCCTGGGCCCGGGCCTTGACGTTGACCTTGTCGGCGAGCGCGTCGACCGACTCGGCCAGCCGCTCCCGGGTGGCCTCGATGTCAGCCTCGATCTCCTCGGCGGACGCGTCCTTGGCGGGCGGCGGGGCGGGTTCGGTCATCGCTTGATGCTCTCCTTGATCTCGGCCACGTCTTCCTTCACGCTGGCCACGGTCCGCTCCGGCACCGCCGGCGCGGCCTGGTCAACCTTCTTCTTCCCGATCAGGGCCGCCACGCCGGCGATGGCCAGCACCACGACGCCGACGATCACGGCCGCCAGCCAGGCCGGCAGGACCAAAGCCAGGCCCAGTACGGCGGCGGCGATCAGCACCGCCACGCCGTAGAAGGCGAGTATGCCCGCCCCGCCGAATGCTCCGATGCCGACCCCAGCGGTCTTGGCCTTGGCGCTGAGCTCGACCTGGGCCAGCTGCATCTCGTCGCGGACCAGGCGGCTGAGGTCTGCGGACATGACCTTGACCAGGTCACCGAGGGAGGCCTCGTCCGACGACGCGCCCACCGCCGACGCGCCCACCGACGTCGAGCCGGCGGACGACGGGCTGGCCGGGAGGGTGCTGTCGCCCGGCGATCCGATGCTGGTACTCACCTTTTCTCCTTGGCTTGCTGCTCTTTGGGGTCCTCACCGGTCTCCGGATCCGGCAGGGTGTCGGCCTTGACGGCGTCCCGCTCGCCCAGCGGAGCCTCCGGTCCCTTGGTGGTGTCGCGAATGGTCTGCTGCTCGGCCTCGGCGTTGATCTCAGCGCCGAGCAGGATCGCGTAGGCGGTGATCCACAGCCAGAAGAGCATGACCACGATGCCGGCGAGGGCACCGTAGGTCTTGGCGTAGTTTCCGAAGTTGGCAACGTAGATCGAGAAGCCGAGCGAGGCGATCAGCCACAGCACCGTCGCGGTGCCCGCGCCGACCGACACCCAGCGCATCTTGGGACCGTCGCGGTCCGGGGCCACCCGGTAGAGCACGGCCAGGGCGATGGAGATCAGGACAGCGAGCAGCACCCAGCGGGCCACCTGCAGGAAGAACCGGACCACGCCGTTGTCGATCAGGTTGGCGATAATCGGGAACACGGCGACGAGGCTGAGCATGACGATCAGGAAGACGATGGCGCCGATGGTCAGCACCAGGGCGATGGCCCGCTTCTTGATGAACGAGCGCTTCTCCTCCTCGTCGTACGCCGTGCTGATGGCGGTCATCAGATTGCCCATGCCGCCGGACGCGCTCCACAGCGCGAGCAGGATGGCGAATACGAGCCCGATCCCGGCGCCGGTCTGCTGCGACGATGCCACGGTGATCTGCTCGGTGATGAGCCGGCTGACGTCTCCAGGCATCCCCTCGGTGAGCTGACCGATCTGCCCGGCGATCTGGTCCGGCGGGACGACGAGGCCGTAGATCAGCACGGTGGCGATCACCAAGGGGAAGATGGCCAGGAAGGCGTAGAACGCGACGCCCGCGGCCAGTAGCGGCACCTGGTCGGTCTTGGCCTCCGCCCAGCCGCGCTTGACGACCTGGAGCCAGCCCTTCGGCGGGATCTCGGTGGGCTTGTCGGCCTCGCCGCCGGGAACCTGCTTTTTGACCTGCTCGGGGTTCATCTGATCAGTTCGACTCACGAACACTCCGTACCCATGTTTGGTCTGATCGCCCGACTCTGGACGAGGCTTACCGTGTAAGTCCACCCTAGCGAAATATTCTCGGATCCAGCTCCAACGCCGTGCCGAGCCAACGGATCCCGAGCGCCTCCAGGCGCAGCGCCACGGCGGTGCTTGAGCCGCCTACCGCTACGCGAGCCGCGACCTCGGCCACCTCGGGGTGGGGATGCTGCACCCGAACCGAGTGGAGGCCGACCCGGACCACCGTCCGCACCGGCGCCGACCGCCGCCGTCGCTGCTGGCGGCTGACCGCGGCGAGCACGTCGTCGGCCAGCCACCGGTTGAGCTGGGCGATCGGCCGCTGGGCGAGCAGGGCCTCGACGACGGCCAGCACCAACGACACGCTCCATTCGCCCGCGTCGGGGAGGTCCGGGCGAGGACGAGCCGTCCAGGGGGCTCGGGTGACCGTGAGCCGTACCCCCGATTCCCGGGGTGGGGTCGGGATGACCGCCAAGGGCTCGGAGAGGTCGAGGGCCGGCTGATCAGGCGGGATCGTCCGGATCGGCGGCGGCTCCCAGGAGACGGCGGGTGGCCGACTCTCGACCAGGGGGCGGACGCGGAGCGTGGGGACGGCGGCGGATACCGACACGGGACCTCCTCTGGGTTGGGAGGTCCCACGCTGACCGCAGTGACCGCGGCAGCGTAAGAGGCCACCGAAGATCTGTGGATAACTCGTGGTCGCCCGTCAGCGCGGGATCTTTGGTGAACCAGCCGCCGTCCCCGCACCACGTCAGCCCTGCAGGGTGACCCAGGTCTGCCCGGGCTTGAGCGCGATCTCGCTGTTGTCGCTGGCGGTGAAGCGCAGCGGGGCCGAGGGCTTGACCCGGGACCAGGTGCCGTCGATCCTCACGCCGTCCCGGTGAACCGTCACCTTGCCGCGGCCGACCGTCTGCGACAGCACCGACGCCGACCCGAGGACGTCACGGTTGCCGTCGGGGACGTTCCGGACCCGCATGACCACCACGTTGTCCGCCTTGGTCACCGCGTCGTTGTCACCGTCGACGTAGCGGGCACCGCGCCAGGTCACCGTGTAGCGGCCCCCGGCGTACCCGAAGTCGAAGGTGTCGTTGCCCACCTTCGAGGTCGCCCGGTCGACCGGCCGCCCCGGCTGGCTCGGCTTCTCCGCGAACGTCCAGCCGATCGGCCGGGCCTTGCCCAGCTTCTGGGTACGGGCGACCTGCCTCAGGTCGACGAAGACGTTGTGCGGGGCGCCTCGCCGACGGTCCCGGGTGAGCCGGAAGACCGGCACCAGGGAGGAGCGCTCGAGCGTCCGCTGCACCCGGGCGTTGGCGCCGGAGTAGACCAGGCCCGGCTTGCCGAACAGCGGCAGCAGCTGTGCGTCGGTCGTCCGCGCGCTGCGGACCGGGCCGAGCCGGGTGGGCAGCCGCGAGTGATAGACCGCGACGAGTCGGGTCTGCGCGCCCTCGACCTCCTGAACGAACACGATGTCGGCCTGGCTCAGCCCGACCTGGGGCCGGGCCGCGGAGGTGTTCTCAACCTTGACCGCGATGACCGGGTTGCCACTGACCTTGCCGCCGGTCAGCGGGTCGCCCGGCTGCGCGCTGGGCCTCGCCGTCGGGGAGGGAGTAGGCGTCGAGGTGCGGCTCGGCATGCTCGCGCTGGTCGGCGACTCGGCGGCCGGCGGTGTGCCCGGCGAGCCGCCGCACGCGCCGACACCCCCAGCCAGCAACCCCGCAGCTGTCACCACGGCGAGGGCGCGCGCACGGCGCCGCATCCCCGCATTCAACACCGGCGAGGTACTGAGGACGGCGGATACGCCGGACGGCGTCAGACCGCGCCGGGCCGACCGTGGCACATCTTGAACTTCTTCCCCGAGCCGCACGGACACGGCGCATTGCGGCCGACCCCGGCGTAGGGGTCGTCCTGCGCGGTACGGGTCGGCGCGCCC